>JAPKEK010000101.1 GCA_028822125.1 Pseudomonadales bacterium
GCCCATGAAATACGGCTGCTTTCACAATACGCTCCTTTTACTTTGTAGAGGGTATCTTCCCCCAAGGCCCTGACCCGGCGCAACAAGTTAATGCATCTATGAGCATCCAAAAAGCGACATGCTGGCAGGGCTCATCCCGGCGTCGCCCCGGCGTAACTGCTCAAAGTGGGAGCCAGGTGTTGAAATTATTTCTTTAGAAAACTTGCAATCTCTTACACAACCCCCTAAAGTCCGCGGCATCAGATCCATCTGATCGCGCCATCTTTAGTTGTTTGCACGGTATAACCCTGCAATCCCTCCCCAGAGAGTCAATTTCAGCATGTCGCTCCCGACAATATGGACCACAGATCCACGCAAATAATTTGGCGTGCGTCTTTTTAATATAAATTCTGCGATGAAATTATTCGCTCATAGGAACTAACCATGCAATTCAGCCAACTCGGCTTATTACCGGAGCTACTTCGTGCTGTCAGCGAAAAAGGCTACAGCAAAACCACAGCTATTCAGGAAAAAGCAATACCTGCAGCACTGACCAACCAGGACGTCATGGCGTCAGCCCAGACCGGAACAGGAAAAACAGCAGCTTTTGTACTGCCTTTGCTACAACAGCTAACCGAAAACAGAAACAATGATAAAGCACAAGTCCGCGTTCTCATCATAACCCCGACAAGAGAATTGGCGGCTCAGATCCAGGACAGCGTATTGACTTATGGCAAATACCTGCAAATTAAATCAGTGGTCGTTTTTGGTGGCGTCAAGATCAACCCACAAATCCATCAACTCAGACGCGGTACTGATATTCTGGTTGCCACACCAGGCAGACTGCTTGATCTAGTGCAGCAAAAGGTGATTAATCTAGGCAAAGTCAGTACTTTGGTACTCGATGAAGCGGACCGCATGCTCGATATGGGATTCATTCCCGATATCAAGCGAATTCAAGCGCTAATTCCGGCGACCAAGCGTACGCTGTTATTCTCGGCAACCTTTTCCAATGAAATCAGAAAACTTGCCAGAAGCATGTTAAATAACCCTCTGGAAATTGACGTTGCGCCTCGAAATACCACCATAGAAACGGTTAGCCAGAAAATTTACCCTGTTGATAAGAATACGAAATCATCTCTCCTGATCCATCTCATTAAAGAACAGAACTGGCGCCAGGTATTGGTTTTCACGAGAACGAAACACGGAGCAAATCGCTTGGTCAAGGCACTGACCAAAGCAGGCATACGCTCTGACGCAATACACGGTAATAAAACCCAGGGCGCCCGTACCCGGGCTTTAGCCGCCTTTAAGAATCATGAAACAGATATTTTAGTGGCGACCGATATAGCGGCTCGCGGCATTGATATTATCCAGCTTCCCTTAGTGGTCAATTTTGACCTGCCAAATGTAGCGGAAGATTACGTCCATAGAATCGGTAGAACCGGTCGTGCTGGCATAAAAGGCAGCGCAGTTTCATTAGTATCAGCAGACGAGATTAAGCAACTCAGGGATATTGAACGTTTTATAAAAATGCATTTACAACGATATGAAATTGAAGGCTTCGAACCATCCCAGCATCTCGCTGAATCACGTTCACTTTCCTCACCCGCACCAGCACGGATTAATCGGAGTGCTAATCATAAAGCCCGACCCAGAAACCGCTTAGAAAAAAACCGCTCGCAGGTGAAAACAGAGCGCCACGGCCAATCGAGTCAGACCAATAATAATGACTCGTCCAGTGCACCGGTGATCCACAGTCGCAATAGAATCAGGAGTTTCTCTCCTAAACCATCAACACAGCGGTCCAGACCTTCCCAGGCAGCCAGAAGCCGAGTGAGTTAAGCCGGCAGTGCCCACACCAGCGGGCATTTACCGGTTTCCAAAATCCCGACTTCAACAGTAGGAGGAAACAGTGAACGCTCTCAGCCTGCAAAGACAAGAGAACGTTTCCGAGTCACTGTGCAACATCCGCAATGTCATCAATAAGCAGGGAGCGTCTCTCCAGGCGCTGGCAAGGGCCAAGGAAATTATGCTATCTCTAGCAAGCCAGGAACATCTGTTCAGTGAGGCGGACTACCCCACACCCAGGCCCGATGAATATGCCAAGGTATATCTGCTCAGAGATGACCGGGATGGTGCTTTTTCACTGAATCTGGTTAGCTCGCTGCCATTAGGGTGTCCCCTATCCATGACCATAGCACCCCTGGGCTATGATCGCCGATCTGGCAGGAGACGAAGAAAACACAGTCTACAAACGACTTGATGATGACAGCCAGGCCGGCAAGGCAACTATAGCAGTAGATTACAAAATCACTCTGGCCCAAGGTGATGCAATTGCCCTCATGCCTGACGATATCCATCGCATCAATACAACCTCTGGCTCAGCCGCTCGCTACTTTCATCTTTATGGTAAAGGCTTCATGCAGCAGACCAATCGATTAGAATTCAATATGGACGAAGGCATCACCAAAGCGGTTTCGGGCGCTTTCGTATAGGTGGACGACAGTCGACGCATCCCTTGAAATCAAGCAGCGCTAGATTGCGATTAACACCCTGAGCGGACAAACCTCAGCAGCGTTTAAGTCGAACCTCCGGTCAGTCCCGACCATGCCTGGCCTGAGAAACATTGTTTCAACCAACGTTGTTTAATCCCCATCATTACTGCCTGTTTATGCTGAGTATCCGTCTGCAACATACGCTGGCAACCGCTATACATCCCTTGACGCCCCGCACGGAAGGGTGACGCTATACCCGCTACTAATGGGTCACTAGTACAGAAATAATATATAGGGCCCGATTAACTGATCTAACAGATTACCAGCGAAAACACTTGTCGAGCAGGCATCGCTAGCCATGGCCCCGGCCCGGCTGCGCTGGATCCACCCCACGTGACTATAAAAGCCGATGGACTCTTTCTACAGGGACAGCTGCCTGAACGGTTAGCAGCTGCAAAGATCAAACTGATTAAGGAAAACCCTGTGTAACCCAGTCAAGGCGAGATGTCATTCCTATCAGGATCAGCCAGTACCTGCTATCCCAGAAAATACACTAGCCAGCATTGCCAACAACGACCCAAGAACAATTCACATTGACCGGTTGTTAACAACTTCGTTACCGCCGACGACGGATAACAGAACTTTAGTTTCACCCACGTCCGTGATGGGCACATCAAAAATATTACGATCCAACAGGATAAAATCCGCGTCTTTACCCACCTCAAGAGAACCCGATGTGTCACCCACTTTATTCGCAATCGCACCATTGTGCGTAAAGATTCGAATAGTCGTTGCCAGGTCCACCGACTGGTCCGCCCATAGGGTGGCATCACTAACGCCACTGGGATCGGCGCGCGTTACCATCGACTCTATACCTGGCCAGGGATTAGGTGTCGCTACCACGGGCCAATCAGAACCATAAATAACGAGTGCGCCTGACTCTACCAGGTTTCGGACTGGCCATACTTTTCGTTCAGGGCCAAGCCAGGCTTCCCAATCCAGACCCGGGATCGGGTACCATAGAATCGGGCACATCTCTGCAGCTACATTCAACTCGACAAACCGGGGGATATCGTCTGGATGAATCAATTCCGCGTGGGAGACTTCATGAATCAAGCCACTATCACCGTTTTTCATCCGGGCAACTTCAATGGCATCCAGTGCCGCCCGGGCTGAGCGATCACCGGTTGCATGGATCTTGACCGTGAGGCCCCTGCTATCCAATTCAATCAGATCAGCGCCAAGTTGTTCAGGTTCGAACATTAACTTACCACGCCACCGGTCGCCGAAAGCCTCGCTGGGAAGATAAGGCTCAAGCATGGCTGCGGTATAGGTTGGCGGAATACCATCCAGCATTATCTTTGCAAAACCAGTATCAATGCGGTCGGATGCAAAGCCTGCCCGCCCATCTATAAGGGCGAGTTCATCCTCATGCGAATTGGCCCAGGCACTCTTCCACGACAAGCTGGTTTTAATATTAAAGGGTATCGCGCCTTTGGCCTGCAGATCAGCATAGGCCTCCATGTTCTCGGTGGTTACCAGCGCAGCTTTAAAGGTGGTAATGCCATAACTCATTATCTGCTTGATGCTCCAGGCCAGCGCATCGGACCTTTGCTGCAAACTGTAAGCAGGCAGACTCCTGCGCGGTTCATAGGCAGCGTTATCCAGCAGTATGCCAGTAGCCTCGCCAGTCTGAAGGTCCCTGACAATAACACCACCATTCGGGTCCGGTGTCTCATCATCAATGCCAAGCAGCTCCAGGGCGCTGGAATTAAGCCAGGCATTGTGCACTGACCAATCCATCAGGAAAACAGGATGATTGGGGGCAATCTCATCGAGAATATGCTTCGGGGCTTTTGTGGTACCAATGAACAGCCCATCATTCCACTGGCCACCACGAAGCCACTGACCTTCGGGAATGTCGGCTAGGCAGTCTTGCAATGCTTTCAGGGCTTCATCAAGAACGGCAGTAAGAAAACTACACTGTACAGTCTTACCAATACCGCCATCATACGGGTGAATATGCGTGTCGTGGATACCCGGCATCATCATCCGACCGGCCATGTCATTCACAAGGGTATCCTCACCAATGTGCGCTGCGATATCCTCATCGCTGCCAACGGCAATGATCTTGCCATTACTTACCGCCATGGCGCTGGCCCAACTGTTAACCGCATCAACCTTATAGATTCTGGCATTGGTATAAACCGAATCAGCGGATACCGGTCGTGATGCTTCGTTGGCTGCATCGCATGCCGCCAGTGCTATTGTGACCATTACCAGCAGATAGTGCATTTTCATTTTTGTCTTTCTCCGGTGTTCCGACCTGGTTAGTTACTTTTATAAACGAGTTTACCTTCAAAGTAAGTTCGATGAATTTTTGTGTCAGCCACCTCATCAATAGGAATCTCAAAAATATTTCGTTCCAGTACAATGAAATCAGCCAGCTTACCCACCTCAAGACTACCAATGCGATCTTCCATTTTCATGGCTCGCGCTCCGTGGTTGGTATAAATCTCAATGGCTTCCTCAAGCAAAATCGCCTGCTCCGGCCAAAGCGAGCCTTTAGCATTTCCCCTAGGGTCACGACGTGTAACAAACGCTTCCACGCCAGGCCAGGGATTGGCATTAGGCACTGCAGATGGCCAATCAGAACCGGCTAGAATCGGCGCTTTAGCGTCCAGCAAATCTCTTGTAGGCCAGTATTGCTCGCCCCGCTCGCCTACTGCAGAAACAATCGCATCGATAATGGGTGAGGGATGCCAGAGAATCGGACAGAGATCAGCTACTGCATTGAGTTGAGCAAACCGGGGAATATCATTGGCATGGATAAAACCAGCATGCGCGAGCTCATGGCGCTTTTCGCTGTTACCCAGCGTCTGGCGGGTAATCTCGATCGCATTGAGTCCTACCTGTACGGATCTATCTCCCGCAGCGTGCATCTTGACCGTATAACCCCGCTTATCAAGTTCAATGAGATCACTGGCCAGTGTTTCAAGCCCGACGTGCAAATCACCCCCGCTAAAATCATTACCGTGGGCCTCATCAGGAAGATAAGGATCAAGCATCGCCGCTGTTCTGGCTGGCGTGGGGACGCCGTCCAGGAAAATCTTGACGAATTCAGTATGGACATGCTCGGATGCATAACGATTGCGAATCCGATCTATTTCGTCATAGTCCAAAGGTGTGCTGCGATGCCCATAGGGCGTGCGAATACTGGTAGCCATGTGGACATTTAGCTCGCCTGCCTTATCGGCACTGACCAGTCCAGCCATTTCCTCTTCTTCAATCGCCGCAGCTTTAGCAGCGGTAATTCCGTAGGCATTGGCGTAGTCAGAAAACCAGCGCGCTGCTTCGACGAACTGTTTATCCGAATACCTGGGAACAACAGAAAAAACCAGGCTCTGGGCTGTTTCCAGCAGGATACCATTGGGCCTGCCATCTTTCTCACGCACAATAGTACCGCCAGTCGGATCGGGCGTAACAGCAAATACTTCGGCGAGTTCAAGCGCTTTGGAATTGACCCAGGCATTATGGCCGCTGTCATCGCTGAGGAAAATCGCGGCATCACCTGAGACCTCATCAAGGAATGACCTTGGCGATAACATCTCAAAGCGCTCGAAAAAGCCACTGTCCCACTGACCGCCCGTAATCCATACAGCATCCGGCCTGTTTTCAACACAATCTGCAATCGTTTCCCTGATTAGATCAGGGTCCGCAGAAAACGGGAAGTTACACTGGTACAGTTCCTTGAATGCGCCTCCCAGCGGATGCAGATGCGCGTCAATCAGGCCCGGTAAAAGCAAACGTCCTTCAAGGTCTACAACCTCTGTATCCGATCCGATATAAGTAGCAGCAGTCGCTTCATCTCCGACAAAAACGATCTTGTCAGCGGATACCACGATAGCCTCAGCCATCGGCTGATCTGCCGTAACGGTATATATCATGCCACCCTGTAGAACCAGTTCGGCGGCTTGCTGCTGCTGGCAGCCCGATAGCACGAGAATCAATAGGGCGCCCGCAGCGGCGCTGCATGATATCGCTGGATTCACCATCCAGTCTCCCTGCTAAAAGCAACTAACGTCAGAAAATCAGTAAGCACCGATTTTATAATCCAGCGATACACCCCAAGTACGCGGCATCCCATTGGCTCGAATCCACGGCCCATTTCCACCCAGATAAGCAGCGGGATAATAATACTCGTCAGTGATATTCCTACCCCAGAGTAACACTCGCCACTGTCCATCATCAGAGCCATAACCAAATCTGAGATTGGCGACATGGTAGTCGTCTGTTGCATCCGAAGGCTGACTGCCTCCCGTAGTTGAGTCCGTATAGCTGTAGTCAACTGCCAGGTCCATTACCTTACTGTCGCCAACGGCCCATTCTCTAGCAATCTGACCATTAAATTGCATATGAGGAGACATCGCCAGTTCACCGCCAGAAACATCTTTTCGAACAATAGTCGGCCATGCACTAAGATCCCGGTCTATTGCCATCCACTCTTTTATTTCCGTATCAAGCAAGGCCACACCCAACTGGACCATCCAGCCATCAGCAGGAGCCCACTGCACATCAAGTTCAGCACCCATTATTTCGGACTTATCAACATTAGCCAGACCAGAGATGTTCCCCACAAAAGTCACGGCAGCATCCTGCTCCTGTTTATCTTTGTAGTCATAGAAGAAGGCAGCGGCATTA
>JAPKEK010000102.1 GCA_028822125.1 Pseudomonadales bacterium
GAAGCTGCCCTGGTCGATTTTCAGTTCGAATATTGCCGAGTCAGATCCATGGCCCAGAAACTGATCGACCCAGCGGGATTTAGTGGTTTCTATCACATCCCCAATTCCGGGGGTTTCGCTGTGCTGGACAATACGAATGCCGCGCACTTGCCTGTTAAGGTCAATCGCCAGCCAGCCGCTGATATAACCATTGTAGCCTTGCGACGTACTCAGGGGCAGGATATTGCCGGTTTGTTTTGATTCAAGCTGGCTTGAATATACAGCGCTGTTTGGATGCACTTTAATGATGCGTTCATTGGCATTGGGTAATACCTGAGCCAGCTGCTGCAAGGCAAAATTTTCCCGGTTATCTTCAATCTGCTTTTCGGTCAGCCAGTGCGTTACAGCTAATGTTGTAGCGCAGATGAGCGCGATCAGGGTGAAGGATGTTACCGGTTTGTTCATGACCAGGACTTCCTTGGTTTTTGACTTAACCATAGGTCCAGTAAAGGACTGCTTGCATTCATTAACAGAACGGCAAACGCCAGTCCGTCGGGATAGGCACCGATACTGCGAATCAAAAAGATCAGCATACCGATGCCACAGGCGTAGATGAGCTGACCCAACCTGGCATCCGGGGAACTGACGGGGTCGGTTACTATGAAGAAGGCACCCAGCATAGTGGCGCCGGAAAGCAGATGAAACAGGGGAGATCCCAGGCTGGCCGAACTACCCGAGTCATAAAAAACGAGGCTGGCCAGCAGTATGCCGGCTAGTGTGGCAGCGGGCATATGCCAGGAAATAACCTTGACCTTTAACAGGTAAAGGCCACCCACCAGGAAAGCAATGTTGATCCAGGCAAAGGCTGACATAGTGGTACTCTGGGCCAGCCAGAACTCGGCAACTGTCTGACCTTGCCGATGACGGAATAGATCTAACGGCGTGGCGCCGCTGAAACCCTGGATTTCTAACAGGCCTGTCTTGATCAGTATTAAAGAGTGCAGGTCGTAGCTGACCGGGGTGCTACTCTGCCATTGTGTCATCGCCATAGGGAAAGCGATGATAAGGCCGGCATAGCCGACCATAGCAGGATTGAAAATATTCTGGCCTAGTCCGCCATAAACATGTTTTCCGAATAACAGAGCGAACACGACACCTGCCACGGCGATGGGAATAGGTAGAAAAGGCGGCAGTGCCAGGCCAATCAGAGCGCAGGTGAGCAAGCCGCTGCCATCAGTCGGATGGCCTCTGGCGGCTTTGTTCATTCGGTAAACAAGCGTTTCACAGAACCAGCCGGTAGCGATGCAGGCTGCCAGGTTGATAACAATACCCGGCCCAAAGAAGTAAGCCATGACGGTGGCCCCGGGCAGCAGAGCGATCAGGGTGTGATACATGAATTGCTGTGTTTTCATGAGTTAAGCTCTTCACGGAGGGTATCAAGCAGGGCTTCTGCATCTTCGGCTTTGGGTCGAGCCAAAACCTGATTGGCCTCGGCAGCGAGTCGTTGTTCACGACGATTGAAATTTGCTTCAGCGCGCAGTGCAGCCGACTGCTCATTGTAAATCAGCTGGTTGTTGTGTTTCATGACCTGAAAAGTCCGGGTCAGGGGTAAGCGGCTCGGACAATCTCGATCGCAGAGGCCGCATTCGATGCAGTCAGCGAGCCCTAGCTGTTGTGCTATTTCAGTCTTGTTGGCTGCTAAGAAAAGCTGTTGTGGAGGCAGGTCACGCGGACAGGCATCCATGCAGGCGCTACAGTGTATACAGGGCATGTCATAGGTTGGCAATGGTAGGGGAAGACTAGCATCAGCAGCAGGTATGAGGTCTATACAGTCTACCGGGCAGGGAGCAATGCAGAGCTCACAGCCGGTACAATCCTGCCTGATGACCGTGTGCATCAGTTGAGGTGCGCCTATAATGGCGTCAACTGGGCAGGCTTTAATGCAGAGTGAACAGCCGATACATTCATGCTCTTTGATTTTGGCAACACCTGGTTGATCAATAGCATTGAGTTCGTCAGCCAGAGCCAGCACAGGTCGATTGAGAAGGCTTGCCAGGTTGGCGATAAGCGTTTCGCCTCCTGGCGGGCAGCGATTAGTAGCTTCACCTTCTACCACAGCTTGGGCGTAGGGTCGGCAGCCAGCATAACCACACTGAGCACATTGACTCTGGGGTAACAGCCGGTTGACTGCATTGATAACTTTGCTGGTGTCTGAATGGAAATGACCTGCGCTGAGCTGTAATAGTAGTCCTGTAATCAGGGCTAAGCCGCCCAGCAATAATATGGTAGAAACAATACCGGTCACGTGTTCATTCCAGTAAAACCCAGGAAGGCGAGAGAAATCAGACCTGCTGAGACCATATTGATGGCGGCGCCACGAAAAGGATGCGGTATGTGGTCGCTCTGCTGTCTTATTCTAATAGCAGAGAAGACAATGATCAGCAGTGAAAAGCCCAGGGCGGCACCGAGTCCCAGCATAATCGAGCCTGTAAAACTCTGGTTCTGTCGAATATTGATCAGTGCTACGCCGAGAACCGCACAGTTAGTGGTAATCAGTGGCAGAAACACCCCCAGAACCTGGTGCAAGATGGGTTGGGTAGCACGTATGACCAATTCTGTAAACTGAACCAGAACAGCGATAACAACAATGAATATGATGATGCGGAGATATTCCAGATGCAGCGGTAACAAAATGTAATGCTCTATGAGAAAGCTGGCAGCAGAAGACAGGGTTAGAACAAAAGTTGTGGCAGCGGCCATACCGATAGCGCTGCTGATTTTCTGGCTGGCGCCCATGAACGGGCAAAGACCGAGGAACTGCACCACTACGAAGTTATTGACGAAGATGGCGCTAAGCAGGATGGTCACAGTCTCTGGCATGAGCGCTATAGGTTCATGTTACTTTCATGCCAGGCTCGGCACCTGAATCAGGCGAAATGAGGAATATTTCCTTGGCTCCAGGGCCGGCTGCCAGAACCATGCCTTCAGAGATGCCGAACTTCATCTTACGAGCCTTCAGATTGGCTACGACTACCGTTAATTTATTTTCCAGTTGTTCTGCAGTATAGGCACTTTTAATACCGGAAAAAACGGTTCTATGGTGATCGCCCAGATCCAGCGTTAGCTGTAATAGCTTGTCTGCACCCTCAACAACCTGTGCTTGGATGATACGGGCAATGCGCAGGTCAACTTGCGCGAAGGTATCGATATCGATTTCAACGGCGGCGGAAGCTTCATATCTGCTGGTGGTCGCTCCCTGAGCTGACGTTTCATCAGATTTACCAGTTTCGATGATAGCCTCAATTGAACGAGGCTCAATTCTCTTCAGCAAGGGTTCAAAGGTATTGATACGGTGATCAGTCAGTTGATGAGACAGATCAGACCACTGTAGCTCCCCGCAATTGAGGAATTGTTCTGCTTTTTGTGCCAGGTCGGGAAGTACGGGTTTCAGATAAATCATCAGCATCCGGAATAGATTAAGGCCATCCGAGCAGACTTGCTGGGCACGGTCTTTGGTAGAAGGGTCCTTTATCAGTATCCAGGGTTTTTCTTCGGCAATGAATTGGTTGGCCATATCGGCCAGCGCCATAATGCTCCGCATTGCTTTGCTGAACTCGCCTGATTCATAGTTGGCAGCGATCTGTTGTTGCTGATTGCTGAAACTGGCAAGTAGGTCGCATTGCACTTGCCTGGTTAGTTTTCCGTCGAACTGCTTGTTGATAAATCCGGCGCATCGACTGGCAATATTTACCAGTTTGCCGACTAAGTCTGAATTGACTCTCTGCACAAAATCATCGAGGTTTATGTCCAGGTCTTCAATGCTATTACTGAGTCTTGCCGCAAAATAATAGCGCAGATAAGTAGGGGACAGCTCGTTGAGGTAAGTCCTTGCGTTGATGAAAGTGCCTTTGGATTTTGACATTTTCTCGCCATTGATGGTTGCAAAACCATGCACATGAACTGAAGTAGGTGTACGAAAACCTGCCACGGTTAGCATGGCTGGCCAGAACAGGGCGTGGAAATTTACGATATCCTTGCCGATAAAGTGGTGTACTTCGCAGGTCGAGTCAGGCTTCCAGAAATCGTCGAACGTGATATCAGTATGATTATCACAGTAGTTCTTAAAGCTCGCCATATAACCTATAGGCGCATCTAACCAGACATAAAAATATTTACCGGGTTCATCGGGGATTTCGAATCCAAAATAGGGGGCATCGCGACTGATATCCCAATCCTGTAATCCTTGATCGAGCCATTCGGATAATTTGTTGGTAACCGCGGCTTGTAGTGTGCCGCTTCGTGTCCATTTATTTAAGAAATCAGTGTGTTCTGATAACTTGAAAAATAAATGTTTTGACTGACGTACTTCAGGCGTTACGCCCGATATTCTAGAGGTTGGTTCGCCTAGATCCATGGCAGAGTAGGTTGCGCCGCAGGCATCACAGTTATCGCCATACTGATCAGCTGCATTACATTGTGGGCAATTACCGGTGACGAATCGATCCGCCAGGAACATGCCTTTTTCGGGATCATATAGCTGGTTAATGTCATGCTCACCGATTTGGCCGGCTTCTTTCAGTTTCCGGTAGATGAGGTAGGAAAAGTGCTTATTCTCTTCGGAATGAGTGGAATGGAAGTTGTCATGACTGATATGGAAATCCTGGAAGTCCTGGATGTGCTCTTTGTGCACCGCACTGATGAGGTCTTCCGCGCTGATGCCGAGTTCATCGGCATTGAGCATGGTGGCAGTGCCATGGGCGTCATCGGCGCAGACGTAGATACACTGGTTGCCTGTGAGCCTCTGGTAGCGAACCCAAATATCTGTCTGGATGTGTTCCATCAGATGTCCAAGGTGGATAGAACCATTGGCGTATGGCAGGGCACTGGTGACGAGAATTTTTCTTACTTTATTCATTTTGTTTAAGCGGATAGGTTTAAAAAAAGAACGATTTTAAGTGATTTCTGAATGGTATGCGATGTATTCCATGGTGAGTCTGCCTAAGTTTCAAGGAAATCCGGTGCCGGACGCAGATTTTAGCTGTTCCAGGAGGTATCATAAGCGGTCAGCGCGGTACACAGCCCGGCAAGTCGGGTAGTTTCAATTAATGGGTTAGCGACATGAGTAATTCAAATGAAGGGGGTCAGTTCGAGCTCGAAGGGGTTGGTTCTATCATCGCAGTTGCTTCAGGCAAAGGCGGTGTTGGCAAATCAACGGTTGCTAGCAACCTGGCGGTTGCGCTGGCGGTTCAGGGGCGAAATACGGGTCTGCTGGATGCAGATATTTATGGGCCGAGCCAGGGGGTCATGCTGGGCGTTCCTGCGGAGACCAGGCCAGAAGTGGTCGGTGACCTTCTGCAACCGGTTATTTCTTGCGGATTGCAGTGTATGTCCATGAGTTTTCTAGCCAGTGCGAAGACGCCAGCTGTCTGGCGAGGGCCGATGGCCAGCGGGGCAATGCAGCAGCTGCTGACCCAGACCCAATGGCGAGATCTTGAATATCTGATTATCGATATGCCACCAGGCACCGGTGACATCCAGTTGACTTTAGCCCAGCGCGTCCCTGTGGACGGTGCTCTCATCGTGACGACGCCTCAGGACATTGCCTTGCTCGATGCCCGTAAGGGTATCGAGATGTTTGCTAAGGTGCAGGTTCCGGTACTGGGCATCGTTGAAAATATGAGCAGTTATCGCTGTCAGCATTGTGGCACGGAGGAGGCGATATTTGGGTCCGGAGGAGGGTCAGCGATTGCAGCAGAATATAATACTGCTCTGCTCGCCAGCTTACCCCTTGAATTGAGCACCCGCGAACTAACCGATCAGGGTAGACCCATCGTACTGGCGGACCCTGATTCAGATGCAGCCAAGCGCTACCTGACTCTTGCCACTAAAGTTATTCAGGCAATCGAATCGAGCACGGTCCAGCCTGAACCAAAGATTTCCATTTTCGACGATTAGGGTTCGGCTTTCAGTTTTCGGTTTTACTATTTTTTTATTGGGGTTGAGTTATGTCTATCAAGTCAGATCGCTGGATCCGAACCATGGTCGAGCGTGCGGAAATGATAGTGCCCTTTGAACCAGGACAGGTCAGGCACAGGAACGATGCCAAGGTTATATCCTACGGCACCTCCAGCTATGGTTACGATGTTCGATGTGCTGACGAATTTAAAGTTTTCACCAATATCCATTCCGTGATAGTGGATCCAAAACATTTTGATGAGAAGAGTTTTGTTGATATCAAAAGCGATGTTTGTGTGATTCCTCCGAATTCGTTTGCCCTTGCCAGAACGGTGGAATACTTCAGGATTCCACGCAGTATCCTGACCGTTTGTTTGGGTAAATCAACTTATGCCCGGTGCGGTATAATCGTAAACGTAACGCCCTTGGAGCCAGAATGGGAGGGGCATGTAACCCTGGAATTTTCCAATACCACTAACCTGCCAGCAAAAATTTATGCCAACGAAGGCGTTGCTCAGATGTTATTTTTTGAAAGTGACGAAGAGTGTGAAACTTCTTATAAAGATCGGGGGGGCAAGTACCAGGGGCAGGTTGGTGTGACACTTCCCAAAACCTGAATTTCAGAACTCAGAAATGAGCACACCTGCCATTTCTGCTTCTTCGATCATTAACGAGAAGCCTTTATTATCCAGATCGGTCTGTTCAAAGCGAACCAGCATGAATTCATATTCCGGCGCCATCCAGAGGGTAGTAGAACGATCCCCTGCACTGTTGCTGCGCCTGATCTTCCAGGTATTGAGCTGGCCTAATTTGGTTGTTAGAAGTTCCTCGCCGACTATTTCAAACTGGTACTCTTTTATTCGACTTTCATCCATGATGGTGTAATTGAGGCTGTTGGGTTGCTTGTTATGGCGGGATGCCTTGAGAAGGTCTGCCTGGAGCTGGAATTGATAAAGGAGCTTGTCCGAGGTGGCAAGGCCTGGTTTTAGAGGGTATTGAGTGTTTTTTAACAGGTCGGTTACTATTCTGCCTGACCAGTCAAAATCCAGATTTATCTTTTTGTTTTTACCCAGACCGGTGCGCTGGTAACGGTACGCCTGAGGTTGGGCAATGCCATCCTTAAATAGAAAAGCAGAGCTTTCTTCTATGGTTGCAAACAGGCTTTTTGCAGAAGATTTCAAC
>JAPKEK010000103.1 GCA_028822125.1 Pseudomonadales bacterium
GCCAGCCGTTCAGCTGAATAGGCCGCCAGTATGCCGCTGTCTGCCCAGCCCTTGAGGCACGCATCCAGGAGCCAGGTAAGACCTGCGGCATCAGCAATGCCTGCGTTCATGCCATAACCGCCCATGGGGACCCAAATATGGGCCGCGTCACCGGCCAGAAAAATGCGTCCCTCGGCGATCTTGCTGGTGACCAGGCGACGGCCAATCCAGTCTTCGTTGCGGGTGAGCTGATACTGGAAATCGTCATCGACACCGAGAATCGTTCTGAGGCAGCTGTCCCGATCCAAGGTCTCGAACCCCTCGCTCGGGCGCAGGTAGTTGTGGACTAGGAAGCCGTCGTCATTGTCGATGGTATAAATAGTGCCGGACCGGCGTGGGTTGATGTTCAGGACGCCCCAGCAGGGCTCTGCCTGCATCATGGCAGTAAGGCCAGGGGCATGAATGAAGGATGACTGGACCCGTTGTACGACCGCATCACCCTGCAATTCTGCGCCGATTTGCTTGCGGATAAGCGATCCACCACCGTCGCAACCGATGAGATAGTCACAGCAGATTTCTTGCTCTGAACCGTTGCTGGAATGGATACAGGCCAGTACTTGATCACCCTGGTCGTTGATTGAGGTGACCTCCTGGTCGAAGTACAGGCGGAGGTTGCTGGTGGTCTCTGCTGTTTCCTGCAGGATTGGCTCCAGGAAAATCTGGTTCATTCGATGCGGCGGTTCCAGCGTTGGCCACTCGGCGTCAGCGCCTTGCTCATCCGATTTACGCCCAGCTCGGCCAGGTATCCTGATCCGGGCCATTTCTTTGCCGATCGCGGTGAGCCTGATGGACACGTCATGGGGAAAGTCATCATGAAAACCACCCGCCCTGACTTTGTCGGCGATGCCAAGTCGACGAAAAATCTCCATGGAGCGGGACGATATGTGGTTGCAGCGAACGGTGAGTGGATCAAAATTCACGCGCCGGTCAAGTACCATCACATCGATGCCACGCTGGGCCAGATCGATCCCAGCTACCAGACCCACTGGCCCTGCGCCAACCACAAGCACCTGACACGTTTCCTTGAGCATAACAGGCTCCTCGCGGGTAACAGGGTTAATATGACTTTCTTCGATTCTGGTTTGTATACCAAACTCAATAGCCGAATAGCAAGTTCAGGTAGCGTGTGGCCTCGGTGGTATTGAGGCAGTGGTAACACAAGGTGGTAATCAGTTTGGGTCTTTATTCGCATAGGCAGCGACACTTTTAGTTGGAACAGATCACTCAGGAGCAGGCAAGGTTATATTAGCGGCCTGCGTTGGCCCGATCTTTATCAGGCGTTACAGTAAAAGAGCGGAAATGAATTCGGTCGCCCAATGGCGAACCATCATCGTTGGCGCCGGTGACCGCCAGATAGAAGGTCACTTTTTTATCTGCGAGGTCCTGTGCTGTCCACAGTATGGACCAGGCGACACCATTTATATTTGCAACTGGCCGGGTAGATCTTATCGAGGATCCAGTCGTCTCGATATGCTTTTGTGAGGCGCCGAATTGTCCCGCTGAAGCGAGCATCTGAAAGCCAGCGATGATTGCGTCAGTATCCTTGAAGGAAACCTGTAATTCATAAGTTGAGCCGGTGACAGGCGCTACCGGGAGTCCTCGAATTGACAGGGATTTCGAATCAGGAATTGCTTCGTAATCAAAGTGACAGGCGGTGCAGTTCAGACTTGACTGCGGATTGGCGGCACCCCAGGGCGCCCCTCCTGGGGAAGCGCTGGTGCTGTTCATAAAACACGTCGCCAGCAGGACAATCGCTGACCTCAACTATTTCCCCGGTTCGACAATTGCCCGGCCTATGTAATTGCTATCAGTACCGAACCAGACGGTTCCTGATGCTTCCTGGTAGTGCATATGCCGGACCGCGCCGCCACCGGAGTCGATCTCGGTTGCGCCCATAAATTGAGCAGTGGCTGGGTCGAAGCCAACAAATACATTGGGCTGCACGCCGGATGCGACCATCCAGAGTCTTCCGCCTGAATCAGACGCCATGCCGTATGGCCTGGCACCTTCACCCTGAGGCATCTGCCATTCTGTGAATTTGGCTATGCTGGGCTGGTACTTGCCGAGCATCCCTTTGGCATAGTCGACATACCAGATGTTACCATCAGCAGTTATTTCGAGTCGACGCGGTCTTGCCTGCAGGCGTGGCAAATCGATTTCGTCATGTTCTAGTGTCTCGGGATCGATATGGACCAGTTTGTTAGAACCAAACAGCACCACCCAGACTGAATTGTCTGGTGCGATTTTGATGCCGTAAGGCCGGGAACGCGGCGTTCGGGATGGGATTAAGTCAACTTGACGCGTTTTGATGTTGAGCCGGCCCATCATGTTACCGCCTTGCACCGTGAACCAGATGTTCTCCTCGTTTTTATCGAATACCAGTATGTGGATCACGAGCACGTTTATCGGGCATCATGATTGTTTGGATGTCTTTTGTTTCCGGGTTGTACCGGCCGATCATCCGGTTTAGATTCCCGGCATACCAGACAATTCCGTCTGAACCGACAATGAGGTTGTGTGGCCCAGATCCTTGTTTTAGATCAATTTTACTGAACTCCCCGGTTTGTACATCCAGATGGGCCAGGTAGCCCCCCCGCTGGCCAACAAACCATACTGAGGAGGCACTGGCGGCAAATGGGTCGCGAGGCCGGGATGCATCGTAAGGCACTTGCCACTCTTTGATGTCCAGGCTGCTAGCTAGAATGGCGGTCGCAGACATCAGAATGACTGCCAGTACGCAGTACTTGATTGCATTCATAATTTTCTCCCGGTTATAGAGGCAAATCTAACACAATCTCAAGTTGAAACTAAGTAACGAAAATTGGGTGGGGTTGCATCATAGCTGATGTCATGGCTGTCTGTTGTTCGTGCCTGGCAGGCAATGCCGCCAAAATTAGCTTAAAGCGTAGCCGCTAAACAGGGTAAACCAGTTATCTGAATTGGTTTTTGTTGCTGCCGGGTGCTGTCTATGGCGCTAGGTGTTTGCAGGGCTATCGGCCCTTCCAGTCGGGGTCCCGTTTTTCTGCAAAGGCATTGAAGCCCTCGAGCATATCTTCACTGCCATAAAGCGTATCGATGCTTGCCAGTTGCCGGCTGGTAATTCGGTTCAGGGAGTCCTGAAATTTGGATGCTTCTGCATCCCGCACGACCTCTTTAATTGCCGCCATGACCAGAGGTGGGCCGGATGCCAGTAGTCGCGCCAGTTCCCAGGAACGCGTCATTAGCTGATCTGCAGCGAGAATTTCGTTAACGAAGCCCCAGTGATGCGCTTCTTCTACGTCTAACCAGCGGCCTGTCAGTAACAGCTCCATGGCAATGTGATACGGAATACGTTTTGGTAATTTTATCGATGCGGCGTCAGCAATGGTGCCCGAGCGGATCTCTGGCAATGCAAAGGTCGCATGCTCAGCGGCGAGTATAATATCTGAGGACAGGGCTATCTCGAGCCCTCCACCACAACATATACCATTGACCGCGCAGATGATGGGTTTGTTTAATCGAGGTAATTCCTGCAGGCCGCCAAAGCCCCCCACACCGTAATCCCCGTCAACCTCATCGCCATCCGCTGCTGCTTTCAAGTCCCAGCCTGGGCAGAAGAATTTATCACCTGCGGCGGTCAGGATGGCAACTCGTAAATCCGGGTTATCACGAAAGGATTGAAAGACCTCGCCCATCTTTCGACTGGTGATCAAGTCAACGGCATTGGCTTTGGGCCGGTCCAGTGTGACTTCCAGAATACTGTCTTGGGTGCGGGTTTTTATGGGTTCGTCAGTCATACTTTCCCTCTTGCTTGGTTAGATACAAAGGCTTTCATTTTGTTAAGTTTAGCTAGGCGCCTGTTCACGGGTCTACCAAAAGCGTTAGCAGGGCATCGGCAGCAACGGCATCTTTCGCTCGAGCGAGCAGGGGGTTGACTTCTAACTCAACCAACCGGGACGCGTTATCCTGGGCGTAGTGACCGATAGCGACTATTGCATCAACAATAGCAGGCAGGTCTGCTTTGCTGGCTCCCCTGTAACCGGTTAACAGGGGATATAGTTTCAGCTGGGTTAATGCGTTATGAATATCACCGGGATTGCAGGGTAACAACATTGAAACTGAATCGTGGATCAGTTCTGTAAGCGTGCCACCAAATCCCAGAGTCAGGACCAGCAGGCCTGTGGAATCGCGGGTAATGCCGATCAAGAGCTCTGCAATGACATCGGTGACCATGGCTTCTATCAGAAATCCCTGTTGATCGGATGGCAGTCGCTTAAGCATATCGGTAGCAGCAGCCCGGAGGGTTTGTTTGTTTTTAATATTTGTGATTACCGCGCCGTGATCGCTTTTGTGTGCCAAGCCCTGTGCTTTCAGGACGCACGGATATTTCACCGTTGAAATAATCTGCTGAAGATGCCCTAAATCTCTGGCTGTAGTCCATTCGGGTATTTTTACGCCATAGGCAGCTAAAGATAACTTAGCGCCGTGTTCGGTGGTAGCTTGAATGTTTGAATATTCATTGGCCATCCCCTGCGGCGTTATGATCAGCCTTTCCGGCATAGTTTGACGGCGCTGATGCTGGCCCGCTTTTGTCGCTGCTTCAACAGCCTTTAGTCCCGTGCGCATGCCAGCCAGAGGCACACATCCAATTTCCACCAGCTCGCTGGCTAACGCTTCGCTCATGTTGTCGGTAATGCTTGACAGGACAGCGATCGGGGCTGATGTTGCCTGCTTTGTCGCGCGCAGGCTAGTTAACACGCAGTCCCAGGCAGATGGGTCACAGTAATCATCTCGTGGGCGATCGTAGACGAATATGTTGAGGGCCGATGTTCCGGAACAGACAGCGGTAAAACAGGTGGTCATGGCGGCGATATCAGCCCAAATGTAAGTATGATAATCCAGTGGATTAGCGATGTTCACTTGCGGGCCAAGACAGGTTGCCAATGCTTGCTGCTGCTGTTTAGAAAACGACTGGAAATCCAGGTCGAGATCGGCGCTGGCATCTGCCATTAAGCCGGCTTCACCGCCAGAGCAACTGACTGAACTAATATGCTTAGAGGCCAGTGGCCCCGCATAATGCAGGATTTTCAGGGCCTCTATGAAAACGTCCAGATTGTCGACTTCGACAATGCCGAGGCGTTCGAGTAAGGATTCACCGGCTCGGCTGCTTCCGGTTAATGAGGCAGTATGGCTTAGCGCCGCGGACCGGGAAGCTTCGGTTTTACCGGATTTAAGCGCGACTAGCGGTTTTTTTAATGTGTGTGCCAGTGCAGCGATTCGTTCCAGTGAGCGGATATCGCCAAATCCTTCCAGGTAGAATCCGACCACACTTATTCTCGGGTCAGACAGGAGCGTCTCAGCAACGGTGGCCGCATCGGTTTGTGCTTGGTTGCCTACCGTGGCGAGAAAGGCCAGGGGCAGGCCGCGTTGCTGCATGGTGAGGCTGATGGCAATGTTTGAAGATTGCGCAATGATTGCAACACCCCGCTCTACTTTAAGACCTCCGTGTTCATCAGGCCAGATCGGTATGTTATCGAGATAGTTCAGCAGGCCATAGCAGTTCGGGCCAAGGATCGGCATGTCACCCGCCGCCTGTAATAGCTGTTGCTGGAGTTCGGCACCACCAGAGACATCAGCTTCGCTTTCCAGAAATCCTGATGCGAAGCAGACAGCACCGCCGGCGCCTCGCTTGCATAGCTGCTTTACCACTGAAACGGTCAGTTGTTTATTGACGCCGATGAAACTGGCGTCGGGTGCATCAGGCAATTCAGCGACGGACGCGAAACAAGGCAGATCCAGGAGTTTCTGCCGGTGTGGATGTATCGGCCATATTTGACCGGTGTAACCTGCTTTTTTCAGTTGCTTTACGACATTTTCAGCCCATGACCCACCGAAAATGGCAATAGTTTTTGGGCTTATCAGGCGAGAAAGATTCCTGGGCATGGGATTGTCAGGCGCCTAGCGGGCGTAACAGCGCACGTGAAATTATATGCCTTTGTATTTCAGATGTGCCTTCCCAGATGCGCTCAATGCGGGCGTCTCGCCAGATGCGTTCCAGGGGTAGTTCATCCATAACGCCCATACCGCCGTGAATCTGAATCGCCTCATCGGCAACAAAGGCCAGCATCTCCGTGGCCTTAAGTTTGGCCATAGCCATGTCCGAATCGGTGCAATTGTCCTGGTCAAATTTCCAGCCAGCTTCCAGGGTCAGCAGTTCCGCAGCCTTGAGTTCGGTGGCCATGTCAGCCAGTTTGAAACTTACGCCCTGGAATTTGCCGATTTTCTGCCCGAATTGTTCACGCTCAGCTGCCCAGGACAGCGCCAGGTTCAGAGCCCGTTTGGCGCGACCGAGACAAGTTGCCGCGACCTGCAATCGTGTTGCGCCCAGCCACTCGTTGGCAACGTCGAATCCCTTGTGTACCTCCCCTAGCAGGTTCTCCTGCGGTATACGGCAGTCGTCAAATTCCAGTATCGCATTGGTGTAACCGCGATGAGAGACATTGTTATAGCCTTGTCTAACCGTAAACCCAGGGGTGCCTTTATCTACGAAAAAGGCTGAAATTAGTTTTTTCTTGCCCTTCGTGGTTTGTTCTTCTCCTGTGGCCATGAAACAGATTGCGAAATCTGCAATATCAGCGTGGGAAATAAAATGCTTGGTGCCGTTCAGAATCCAGTCCGTGCCAGAGGGTACGGCAGAAGCAGTCATACCACGCAGATCTGATCCAGCCCCAGGTTCGGTCATTGCTAGGCAGTCCCAGGTATCACCCCGCACGCAGGGGAGTAGATACTTCTCCCGCTGTTCTGGGGTCCCGGCACAGAGAATATTTGAAGGACGGGCAACGCAGGTCCAGTGCAGGGCGTAGTTGGCTCGGCCCAGTTCCTGCTCGTAGAGTAACCAGGACACGGTATCCAGGCCCGCGCCGCCGAATTCAGCTGGTATGTTAGCAGCGTACAGCCCTGCAGTTATGGCTTTTGCCTGTACCTCCTCGATAATTTCCGGTTTGAGCACGCCGGTGCTCTCTACCTCTGCCTCATGCGGATACAGTCCCTG
>JAPKEK010000104.1 GCA_028822125.1 Pseudomonadales bacterium
TTTCGCTTCTGGGTCAACATCGATACGGATACACAAATCCCCATCAGAAGGTGATAACGCTGCTTCTGTGAGGCTGGCAAAACGAAACTTGTCGATGGCATCCGATGCGTTTGATATGAGTTCCCGCAGAAAGATTTCTCTATTTGAATACAAAGAATGGATCATCAATTGCAGCAGCTGTTTAGCTTCTGTCTGAAAACCCATTTTTTTCTTTTTAGCAGTCCTGGCCATTTTCCTTCGCTCCGTCATATCGATGACAGATAGCTGGGGGCAATACTACAAAATTTCAACCCCGACCCGGGTTAAAAAACAATCGCTGCAGGTTCAGAGTTGCCTGCTGCCGTTAACTCCAACCCGTAATTTCACCCAAAGCTGAGCCAATAGAGTCAAGACTTTTCACGGTACACACACCGGCGGCGGCTAAAGCAGAAAACTTATCCTCTGCGGTGCCTTTTCCTCCGGCGATAATGGCTCCGGCGTGCCCCATCCGTTTACCCGGCGGCGCGGTCACTCCAGCTATATAACTCACCACTGGCTTGGTCACATTTGCTTTGATAAATTCAGCGGCTTCTTCTTCTGCCGTGCCGCCAATTTCACCAACCATGACAATCGCTTCTGTTGCCGGGTCTTTCTGAAACAACGCCAGGATATCCACGAAATGGCTGCCGGGTATGGGGTCACCACCAATGCCAACGCAGCTACTTTGGCCAAAACCCAAGTCGGTGGTTTGTTTTACTGCTTCATAGGTCAACGTTCCTGAACGAGACACGATACCCACCCGTCCAGGTAAGTGAATATCACCTGGCATAATTCCAATTTTGCACTCCCCGGGGGTAATTACGCCCGGGCAATTTGGGCCAATCAGACGCGTTCCCAAATCGTCCATCCGTACTTTCACGGTAAGCATATCCAGTGTGGGAACACCCTCTGTAATACATACTACCAGTTTAATTCCAGCTTCAGCCGCTTCTAAAATACCATCTTTGGCGAAAGGCGCGGGCACATAAATGACGCTGGCATCTGCCCCGGTAGCCTGTACAGCTTCAGCAACGGTATTAAACACCGGTAGGCCCAAATGGGTCTGGCCTCCCTTCCCGGGCGTAATACCGCCCACCATTTTAGTGCCATAAGCAATTGCCTGCTCAGAATGCAAGGTCCCCTGGGACCCTGTGAAACCCTGGCAGATAACCCTGGTATCTTTATTGATTAGGATACTCACAATGCTTCTCCTGCGGCCTTGACCACTTGTTCAACAGCATCCGTTAAACTCGTTGCTGCAATAATATCTACATCACTACCGGCCAGGGTCTGTACACCTAAGGCGGCATTGTTGCCCTCAAATCGAACCACCACCGGAACCTTAACCCCGACGTCTCTTACAGCACCAACTATACCTTCAGCGATAATGTCGCATTGAACAATACCGCCAAATATATTAATAAGGATGGCTTTAACAGCACTGTCCGACAAGATGATCTTAAAAGCCTCACTGACTGCTTCCTTGGTAGCCCCCCCGCCTACATCGAGGAAATTAGCCGGCTCACCTCCACACAGCTTTACCAGATCCATAGTCCCCATGGCCAGTCCAGCGCCATTCACCATACAACCGATATTACCTTCGAGGGCAACATAGTTAAGTCCATATTCCCCGGCCTGTCTCTCTCTTTCATCCTCCTGGCTGGGATCGCGCATGGCCACGAGGTTCTGCTGTCTAAATAGTGCATTACTATCTATTGATACTTTCGCATCAAGACAAAGTACGTCTCCTGCATCGGTGATCACCAACGGGTTGATTTCCAGTAACGAAAGGTCCCGCTCCTGAAACATCTTGGCCAGGGCTAGAAAGATACTGGCAAACTGATTGATCTGCCGACCTTCCAGGCCCAGCTTAAAGGCTAGTTGCCGCCCCTGATAGGCCTGGGCTCCCTGGGTAGGATGTATGATCGCCTTGATGATTTTTTCAGGTGTTTGTTGAGCTACTTCCTCTATTTCTACACCGCCTTCGGTTGAAGCCATGAAAATGACTCTCTTTGACGACCGATCAATCACGGCGCCAAGATAGAGTTCACGGGAAATTCCAGTACATGCCTCTACAAAAATTTTACTGACAGGCTGCCCATGCTCGTCAGTCTGGGCAGTAACCAAATGAGTACCGATCAATTTGTCCGCAAATGCGCCAACTTCATCCAGATCAGAAAATAACTTCACGCCGCCAGCTTTGCCTCGCCCTCCGGCGTGGACCTGCGCTTTTACGACCCATCGGTCTCCACCAATTGCCAGGGCTGCAGCAATAGCCTCAGTGCCTGAATCGACGGCATGTCCCGCCGATATGGGCAGCCCATATTCAGCGAACAGTTGTTTTGCCTGATATTCATGAAGATTCATATTCTTTACATCCTTAGCTTGAACATTATGATCAATTTACTGGAATCGACAGCATGTTCCGCCGATACGGGCAGCCCACATTCAACAAACAGCGGGTCTGCCTGATATTCGTGACGATTCATATTCTTTACATCCTTGCCTTGAACATTATGCTCAATTTAATCGCGGGAACGACGTTATTTATTTTCGCTTTTTGCGATTGCCAATATGTATAGCATGACCCGAAACCGCAAGCGCAGCTTCATGCAGGCCCTCTGATAGTGACGGATGAGCAAACATGGTCAGCCCCAGATCTTCCGCAGTGGCACCAAATTCCATCGCAATAACCGCTTCTGAGATTAACTCTGAGACATGCGATCCTATCATGTGCACACCCAGAATCTGGTCTGAGTCGGCATCCGCCAAAACTTTAATCATTCCGACGGTTTCTTTGCTAGCCAGGGCCCGTCCACTGGCTGCCATGGGGAATACACCACTTGTGTAGGCAATACCACCCGCCTTCAGCTGTTCTTCGGTCTGGCCAACCCAGGCGACTTCAGGGTGGGTATAAATGACCGATGGCACGCATTCATAATTAACCACAGGCTTTGCTCCGGCAATTCGCTCAGCAACCATGATGCCCTCTTCCATGCCCTTATGAGCCAACATGGGCCCACGCACGACATCCCCCACTGCAAAAACACTCGCCGCATCAGTGGCGCAAAGATCGTTAACCTGTATAAAGCCTCGCTCATCCAATTGCACGCCACTATCTGCTGACAGCACGCCCTGAGTGAACGGCCTACGGCCAACGGCGACAATCATCTTATCCACAACAAGTTCCTGATCTCCTTGTTTGTCAGTGTAGCTCACCACCACTTCATTTTCCTCGACCCGAGTGCCAGTTACCCTCGTGCCCAACCTGATATCCAATCCTTGTTTTTTAAATTGTTTCGCAGCTTCTTTCGACAATTGCTGATCGGCATTGGGCAGAAATTCATCAAGCGCTTCCAGAACGATCACTTCAGCTCCCAGACGACTCCAGACACTGCCTAATTCCAAACCAATTACGCCTGCACCAATGACCCCCAGTCTGTCTGGAACAGCTGCTAGTTCTAGTGCCCCTTCAGAATCAATCACCCTTTCACCATCCATTGGGCAAGGCGAAATATCTACCGGCACCGAACCCGTTGCCAGTATGACATTGTCTGCACCCAGTTCCTGTGACTGACCATCTGCAAAAGTGAGCGTTACCTTTCTACCTGCGCCTAATTCCGCTGTCGCGGTATAGGCTTTAACATCATTTTCTTTTAAGAGTCCGGCTACCCCCCGGGTTAAACCTTTTACGATGTCACGCTTATTTTTCTGCATGGTGGCAATATCAATTCCTACTTTCCCGGTGGTAATCCCAAGACCAGAAAATCCATCCTTTGCCAAGCTATATTTGTGCGAAATATCCAAGAGCGTTTTTGAAGGAATACAACCCACATTCAGGCAAGTTCCACCAAGAACCCCTGTTCCGGAAGCATCAACCCATTTATCAATACAGGCCGTTTTCAGTCCAAGCTGGGACGCCCGAATAGCTGCATGGTAGCCTGCAGGTCCTGCGCCAATCACTATTACATCGTAATAATCGCTCATTTACCTTCCCTCCTTACTCAAATATCCAGCAAAATTCTAGCGGGATCTTCAAGGAACGCTTTAATAGTCACTAAAAATCTTACCGCTTCCTGACCATCAATCAATCTGTGGTCATAGGACAAAGCCAGATACATCATGGGCCGGATCACGACTTGTCCATTATCAGCGACGGGTCGCGCCTGAATTTTATGCATCCCCAATATGCCAGTCTGGGGCGGATTCAAAATAGGGGTCGAGAGCAATGAACCAAAAATACCACCATTGGATAAGGTAAAAGTACCACCGGTAATTTCATCAATGGACAGTTTGCCATCCTGGGCTTTTTCACCGAAAGCCTTTATCCTTTCCTCAATTTCGGCCAGTCCAAGGCTATCTGCATCACGAAGAACTGGCACCACCAGCCCCCTGGGTGATCCTACTGCTACGCCAATATCCTGATAACCATGGTATACGATATCATTACCATCGATGGATGCATTGACTCCCGGAAATCGCTTCAGGGCTTCCACACAAGCTCGTACAAAAAATGACATAAAGCCCAATCGAGTGCCATCATGGGCTTCTGCGAAGGCTTCTTTATACTTACTGCGTAGATCCATTACTGCCTGCATATCAACTTCATTGAACGTCGTCAGCATAGCCGCTGTCTGCTGAGCGTCGACCAATCGTCTTGCTATACTAGCTCTTAATCGCGTCATAGGCACACGACGTTCAATACGCCCACCCTCGGTTGAATTGGCCACCTCAGCAGACGAGGCCTCCACGGTCGAGGTGACCGGCTGGGTTTCCTTAACCACTGTTTGCGGACTTGCCTTTACCACATCATCCCGGGTTATCATTCCACCCTTACCCGTTCCTGCTATATCGCTTAATTCCAAGCCCCTTTCACTGGCCAGTTTCCTGGCCGATGGGCTCGCCCTCGAAGGTTTCTGCGCTGAAACACCAGCCGGTGCCTGCTTGACATCCATCGTCTCGACCAGCGGTTGATTCTTCGAGCCTGATTCAAAATCAGCCAGAACATCTGCTGACAGGATCGTATCACCCGTGGTTTTAATTATTCTGGTTACCTTTCCATCCGATGGTGCTACCACTTCCAATACGACCTTATCGGTTTCTATATCCACCAGAACCTGGTCCCGCAGGACAAACTCGTGCTCTGTTACATGCCATTGAGCGACTTCACCATCCGCAATGGATTCCGGGAAATCGGGTGCTTTAATTTCCATCATTTGACTTCCTTAAACTTGTCTTGGGTCCTGCTCCTGAACACGGCCAAATAAAGCAGTCTGCAGTAACTGTTTCTGTTGTTGTAGGTGAATTGACATATACCCAGCCGCAGCTGCAGCTGACCCCGCGCGACCTGCATAATCGAGATTCATGTCAGGATGAAAACGATGAATCACACGCCGCATATGGTGCTGACTACTGTACCAGGCACCCTGGTTCATTGGCTCTTCCTGGCACCAGCCTACTGCTGCCACATTAGGGTATTGCCCGACAATCTGCTCCAGCAGCTGTTTCGGAAAAGGATATAGCTGTTCAATTCGAATAATAGCGACATGCTTCAAAGCTGCTTGTTTACTTGCTTCGGCGAGGTCGAAGTATACTTTCCCACTACACAGGACCAGTCGTGTAACCTGATCGCGACACTGCCTTTGACTGCTATCATCTATCACTGGTGAAAACTCACCCTCGGTTAAATCTTCCAGCGAGGAAACCGCGTCCCTATGCCGTAACAAGCTCTTAGGCGAAAGAACAATCAGGGGTTTTCTCAGTGGACGGATCATCTGGCGGCGCAGCACGTGAAAAATCTGTGCTGGCGTCGTGGGTACGCAGACCTGAATATTGTGTTCGGCACTCAACTGCAGATAGCGCTCAAGCCGGGCCGAAGAATGTTCTGGGCCAGCTCCCTCGTAGCCATGCGGTAGTAACATCGTCAATCCGGACAGGCGGCCCCACTTATGCTCCCCACTGGTAATAAACTGATCAATAACAACCTGAGCGCCATTTGCAAAATCACCGAACTGAGCTTCCCAGACCACCAGCGTATCAGGGCTTGTCTGCGAGTAGCCATACTCAAAGGCGAGTACCGCTTCTTCGGAAAGAAACGAGTCATAAAGCATAAACTTTCCAGCCAGGCCAGCATTGGCCAGAGGCGAGAAATCTTGCTCACTACTTTGGTCATGAAGAATTGCGTGGCGATGGGAAAATGTGCCCCGGCCAACGTCCTGCCCGGTCAATCGAATCTGAAAGCCCTCGTCAAGCAGTGTTGCATAGGCCATCATTTCTGCAAAACCCCAGTTAATCAGTTTCGCCCCGGCAGCCATTTTCCTGCGATCGGCGGCTATCTTTTCTACCTGTCGATGCAATAAAAATTCATCCGGCAGTGCCAGCAGTTTACCGGCAAGGTGCTGGAATTTCTTAATATCAATCTGCGTGTTCGCCGGGATATCCCAGTCGTGGTCTAAATAAGGTCGCCAATCCACATGCAGCGCTGTATTGGATTCCTTCAGATAATCCCAGGCTACGGCGTTGCCTTCATCCAGGGCATCTCGATACGCTTCCATTCGTCGCTGGCACTCGTGCTCATCGATAGCACCTTCTTTGATCAATTTTTTAGAATACTGATCTAAAGTGGTGGGATGTTTCCTGATAACTTTATACATAACCGGCTGGGTAATAGACGGCTCATCACCTTCGTTATGGCCTCGTCTTCGGTAACAGACAATATCTATAACGACATCTTTATTAAAAGCCATTCGGTAGTCCAAAGCCATCTGCGATACAAAAAGCACAGCTTCTGGATCATCACCGTTCACATGAAAAATAGGCGCTTGAACCATTTTAGCAACTTCCGTGCAATATCGAGTGGAGCGCGCGTCTTCCCGTTTACTAATGGTATAACCGATCTGGTTGTTGATAATGACGTGAATCGTTCCACCCGTATGAAAGCCTCTGGTCTGGGACATCTGGAAAGTTTCCATCACCACGCCCTGGCCGGCAAAAGCTGCATCACCATGCACATTTATGGCACGCACTTTTT
>JAPKEK010000105.1 GCA_028822125.1 Pseudomonadales bacterium
GCGGTATAATAGATAAAAAAAAAGGAAAAAGGGGAAATCTGGAAAATGTGTAAACACACATAAAATCAAACACATCGAAAACATCATTTAATTGTGTGTATTAACTTTGTATGTTTTTTAAGATTTTTTTGTAACCAGGAAAGTTGTTTCAGGTTCCAGAAGAATCCTGTATATTCATTCAAGGCTGATCGGGTTTATCACAAGAGAGAACGGTGGCGTGCATATAAGATAATTTTTTAAATCATTTGGAACTTTTAGCAAGACTTATTGTCCTAAAGTAAGTAGCATAAAGTTTCGGCGGTAAGCTTCGGTTATTCCCCAATTTACCGTAGTCTCAGCCCCAGTCATAATCCCCGTTATGGCTGGGGCTTTTTTTCAGCATTCGTTCTCTGAGCTTAAGGCACCCGTGTGCATCCAGGTTTGGAGTTTATTTTC
This sequence comes from Pseudomonadales bacterium, assembly GCA_028822125.1. Lineage (GTDB taxonomy): Bacteria > Pseudomonadota > Gammaproteobacteria > Pseudomonadales > Azotimanducaceae > UBA9926. The sequence goes on from JAPKEK010000105.1 coordinate 436, forward strand.
GAATTCGGCGAGTCCTAAACCATTCTGTGCCGAAAAAATTTGTACACTGACATTAATTGGTAACGACCTAGTAAGGCTTAACAAGGTGTTCTGTTGGGCACCCCGTTTGAGTTTATCTGCTTTGGTTAGCAGGATATGTAAAGGTAAAACGGCGTCTGTACACCAATTTATCATGGTTTCATCGAAAGGTTTGAGCGGATGGCGAATATCCATCAGTAGTACAAGCCCGCGTAGCGACAATCTTGCTCTCAGATACTCATCGAGATGCTTATGCCAATGCTGTTTGATTGAGGTGGGCACTCTGGCGTAGCCAAACCCCGGGAGATCGACCAGTCTGGTATCCGCTGTTAACGAAAAAAAGTTTATCAGTTGCGTTCGGCCTGGCGTTTTACTGGTTCTAGCCAGTTTTTTCTGTCTGGTGAGGGTATTGATGGCACTGGACTTGCCCGCATTTGAGCGACCACAGAAGGCTATTTCCGTTCCCACATCGGTGGGACAGCCCTGGAGTTGTGATGCACTGGTTAGGAATTGTGCTTTACTGAAGTCAATCATGTTTTGTGAATAAATCTGTTTAACCTGAACTGTCACTTAGGAAGTATTGAGCTATAATAGCGCATCGCCCGGCCAGTGCGCAGGAAAGGTTGTGGCCAGATTGTGGCTGGAAGGTTGCAAGCAAAGTTGCAATATTGGCTTGACGACGACGTTGCAACAGATTTCTGCTCAATTGCTTAGGTTGATTTGGATGACCTGGTAGAGGGAATCTCTGTTAAACAGAGCAGGTAAAATTAGATTATTGATTGGAATTTTAATTGGATGACAAGATGTTAAGACTTATTGCAGGAATTGGATTATCGATGTTGGCTATGACCTTAATGGCCCAGGGAGATTCAGCGCGGGGAGAAACATTGACTATGATGTGCGTCGCCTGCCATGGCGAGGATGGCAACAGTTTTGCAGGCAGCTTTCCAAATATAGCAGGACAGAATGAAATTTATTTACTCAAGCAGATGCGAGAAATGCAGTCCGGTGAAAGGCCTGCGTTACTGATGACGGGTATGTTGATGGGTATGTCAGATCAGGACCTTGAGGATCTTGCTGCCTATTACGGAGATAAAATGGCCAGCCAGGGTGCAGCCGACCCAGCTAATGTGCAATTGGGTGAAAGTATTTACCGCGCTGGTATTGCCAGAAAAGGGATTGCTGCATGCACCGCCTGCCATTCGCCTAGTGGCCAGGGAAACAAGCTAGCCGGCTTTCCAATGCTGGCTGGCCAATGGCCAGAATATACTGAAGCTCAATTGAAAGCGTTTCGCTCCGGTGAGCGAAAAAACGATGGTGACAGCAAAATGATGCGCCTGTCTGCTATGGACCTGAATGATGAAGAGATTGCTGCTGTGGCCTCTTATCTGTACGGGTTGCAGTAGCGCTAATAACACAGGATCGGTAGACTGTTGTGCTGCAGGACAGGCTGTATTCAGTTTGAATCGGTTAAGATTTACTTTAAACCAGACAAAGTCAATTGTGTGGCGACAGTAAAAGGAGCTAACAAAGTATGACTCAAAAGTTATTCATCATAATCATAGCGGTTTTTTTCTCGTGGAAGAGCTGGGCAATGGGGTATGAGGAAGGCGTTCATTATTTTGAATTGTCGATTCCTGTAGGTGTAGTAAAGGACGGCAAAATAGAAGTGACCGAATACTTTTCCTACGGTTGCGGGCATTGCTATCAGTTTGATCCGATTTTGGCAGCCTGGGAGATGAAACTTCCAGAAGACGTCGAATTCAATCGAACCCCTGCTATCTGGAATTCGGCTTACCGGGTATATGCCCAGACATATTATACCGTTAAAGCCATGGGTATCTTGGACAAAGTCCATCTGGAGATTTTTAACGCCATCCATTTACAGAGACGAGATATCCGGGACCCCAAAGCCATTGCCAATCTTCTTGCCGAGGTGGGTGTAGATCCTATTTCATTCGCAAAAGTTTATGGGAGCTTTGGCGTACAGGCCAGCGTTCAGCAGGCAGAAGCACGTGGAAGGGCCTATCGAGCCAGTGGCGTTCCCACGCTTATTGTCGCCGGGAAATATCGTGTCGAAAGTGGTTCAGCGGGTGGCCAGGCTGGTATGATTAATGTGGTAGATTACCTGATCGAAAAAGAACGTGAGATGAACTGATTTTTCGCAGGCGGGCCTGTAATTACGCCTGTCTGTGTTGGCAGATCTGGACTTGTCGAATTTTAGTTTAGCTGCGTTGAGCAATCTAATGTCGAGTTCCGGATTGTATTGAAGTCAGCCTTCGCTTAAAATTCAACATGGCATCTATCAATGCATTCCTTTTTAATTTCTCTTTTCCCGAAGTTTTAACCGGTGGGTTTTCCCCTAGTCAGAAAATGTTGCGAGTCTCTGCTTCGTTGCAGAGCTTATTGAAGGACTGGTCTATTTCGAACTGGATATCCCTGCTGAATTTCTCATTTGGAGCGCTTTAATGGCGATAATTCTAGACGATATTTCCCGGACCTTTAGCGAGTATCTGCTGCTGCCAAGATTAACGAGGCGGGATCAATCCATCAATAAGATTACCTTGAAAACTCCAATAGGGAAGTACCAGTCCGGCAAGGTTTCTAAATTCGATATTAATATTCCGGTGGTGTCAGCCTGTATGCAGTCTGTATCCGGAACCAGTCTTGCCATTTCCCTGGCAAGGCAAGGCGGTCTGAGTATGATCTTCTGCTCTCAGAGTATTGACAGTCAGGTTGAAATGGTTGCTCAGGTGAAAGCACATAAAGCAGGGTTTGTTACCAGTGGTGCTAATACTAAACCGGAATCTACGCTTGCATCGCTACTCGAATTGATGACAGAAACTGGCCACTCTACCATACCGGTAACGGTAGATGGTTCTGCCAAGGGCGAGTTCTGTGGTTTGATAACGGATCAGGACTTCTGGGAATTTGAAGATGATCTGGGCAATTCAGTCAAAGATCATATGACGCCTAAATCCGAGGTTTTCTTTGGTACGGAAGGGATAACCCTGCGTAAGGCTAACCAACTGCTGCACCATCATAAAAAAGACTGCCTGCCAATTTTGGATCGGGCAGGAAATTTGAATTCCTTGGTGTTTAAAAAAGACTATGTAGACCATCAACGCCACCCGCTTGAACTGTTAGACGAAAATAAAAGATTGTCAGTGGGGGCCGCTATCAATACGCATGATTATCGACAGCGCGTTCCTGCACTCATTGAAGCGGGGGCTGATGTTCTTTGTTTTGACTCCTCTGATGGTTTTACAGAGTTTCAGATGGATGGCATCCAATGGATTCGTGAACAGTTCGGTGACCAAATTGTGATTGGTGCAGGCAATATTGTAACGCCTGAGGGGTTTGACTATTTAGCGCAGGCGGGACTAGTGGATTTCATCAAAGTTGGTATTGGAGGTGGTTCTATCTGCATCACTCGAGAACAGAAGGGCGTTGGTAGAGGCCAGGCATCCGCGCTTCTGGATGTTGTTAAACGGCGGGATGTGTATTTCAATGATACTGGCACCTACATTCCTATCTGCTCGGATGGGGGCCTGGCTAACGATACACAAATAGTGGTCGCCCTGGCCATGGGCGCTGATTTTATAATGATGGGGCGTTATTTTGCGATGACCGAGGAAAGTCCAACGCCAAAGGTGTCCATTAATGGTCAGATGTATAAACCCTACTGGGGTGAAGGTACTCTGCGAGCCCAGAACTGGCAGCGTTATTCAGATGGCATGAGCAGTAGAAAAATGATGTTTGAGGAGGGTGTTGACGCCTATGTCCCGCTTGTCGGTCCGTTGGCCGAAGTATTAGAGACAACCTTGTATAAGTTAAAGAGCACCATGATTAATGTCGGGGCAGATAGCCTGATTGATTTTCGGCAAAATGCCGAGCTCACGCTTGTATCCGAACAATCCATTGTTGAAGCAGGTACTTCTAATGTTTTTCAATTCTCCAGAAAGCGGGAAATTGATGAATTCGACTGGGGTACTTAGGCGAAGATTCAGCTATACTATGCAGCGTTTTGGTTTGAGGCCAGTGTTTAGATGAAAATTTTTTTTATCCTCCCTATGTTTTGTATGGGGATGACTGCGGTTGCAGATCCCGGCGAAGACGAAATTATCGCCAGAATTCAGAAAGTGGGAATTGTTTGTATTCAAGGCACGGATTGTGCAGCTACAGAGCAGGCCACAAACTCGGTTGATGCAGCCGTTTTCGATGTTGTCAGCAGCTATGATCAGAGTTGTGCTATCTGCCATAATCTAGGGGTGGCCGGCGCGCCCAGGTTTGCAGAGCCCAGTGAATGGGAGTCACGCATTAATAAGGGCATGGAAGCATTGTATAACAGTGGGATTAATGGTTTGCTGCCGGCGATGCCAGCCAGGGGCATGTGCTTTAATTGTTCGGATGATGATATAAGGGCACTGACAGACTATATGGTTAACGCAGCGCGTTAATTCAAGCGAAGCGCGATTGAATCAAAACGAGTTAGAGTTTTCGAAAGCTCAGCGCCTCCTCGAGATGATGCTTTTTAACCTCATCGGTCAGTTCCAGGTCTGCAATTGAACGTGCTACTTTCAGCAGTCGGGTAAAACCTCTAGCGCTCATGCTCAATTTAGTCGCTAACAGGTTTGCAAATACCAGGTGCTTCCCGGAAAGCTTGCAAGCCGTAATGATGCTCTCTGTATCCTCTGTGCGGGGTAGGGAAGCCTGTCGCTTCTTTCTGATTTGATAACCTTTTAGTATTAGTTGCTGAGCCTTTTGCTGTTGGCTAGGCTGCACCGTTTTATGCTTTTTAAGTAATGCGGCCGGCGGCAGAGCAGGCACTTGGATTTGCATATCCAGGCGATCCAGGATCGGTCCGGAAATCCGCTGCTGGTATTTTCGAATTTTTTCGAAGCCACATTCGCAGGCGTGATTTAGCGAGCCATGCCAGCCACAGGGGCAGGGATTCATCGCTGCCAGAAGTTGAAAGCGAGCAGGATATTTGATTTGAAAGCGGGCCCGACTTATCTCAATGCAGCCCGATTCTAGTGGCTGGCGTAATGTCTCGATGACAGAAGGCGAAAATTCAGGTAGTTCATCAAGGAACAGAACGCCCTGGTGTGCTAGAGATATCTCTCCTGGTTTAGGGGGATTGCCGCCACCCGCCATGGCGGCGGCGGATGCCGTATGATGCGGAGAACGAAAAGGCCTGTGCATACCCGCATTACAATCGTAGCGCGTGCCGTTAGCCGATCTGATACAGCCGATCTCGAGTTGTTCTTTGAAGTCCAGAGGTGGTAACAATGTGACCAGGCTTTTAGCAAGCAGGGTTTTACCTGCGCCAGGAGGACCTACCATCAGCAGGTGATGTTGGCCGGTAGCGGCGATGATTAAGGCCCTTTTAGCGTGTTCCTGACCCTTAATCTGATCTAGTGTGATGGCAGTGGGGCTAATCATTTCTGAAAGTTTGTTGTTGCGGCATGGGTGACAGCAAGTGCAGGCATCGGTGGCAGCCTCAGTCAGATGATTTGCACTGAACAGGTATGGAGACGCCAGCAGCGCACCTTCTGCCTGGTTTAGTTCAGGAATAATCAGCTTCATTTTTGCTTCGTGGCAGGCAATAGATGCAGGCAATATGCCTGGGCTCAAAAGTATTTTGCCATCCAGTGCTAGCTCACCCATTGAGCAGTAATCTTCAACAGGCGTATCGGGTATTTGTTGACTGGCTTTTAGAACAGCCAGGGCAATGGGTAGATCAAAGCTGCTGACATCTTTTGGGATGTCGGCAGGAGATAGATTGATTGTAATCTTCCTGTCGGGGAGCTTAAACCCAGCGTTCTTAATGGCTGATTTTATGCGTTCTCGAGCCTGTCGCATTTTCCCATCGGCCATGCCAACAATCTGCATTTGCGGAAGACCATTGCTGATATCAGCTTCGACTAGAATAAGTGGAGAATCCACGCCGAGAATGGCCCTGGTGTAGGTGTGCGCTATTGCCATAGATAGACTCCTGTTCATCCAAGTAAAACAAGAATCCGAGCGCCGCATATAGAGGTAGTTATAGCTAATAGGGGTCAGAGATCTATCCTGTAAAGTGCGCCGGATCACTCGTTCAGGGGGATTAATCTGATTGTTTGGGTTAACAGATGAAATAGAATCATGGTAAGGAAAAATTACTGTATGATTAAAAAAGGTTACACAATGTGCGATGCAGGCGAACCAGAAGCCCAGAATATTGAGTGAGTCACCCTGCCCGTTCGAATTAAATACGTTAAAATGCTCGTATTAGTCTTATTTGCATCATCCTGATGATAAAGCGATGTAGGACTAAAGCTTTACACTTTATAATTAAAAAGTGTAATCAAGGAGAAGATATGAAATTAGTAACAGCCATTATCAAGCCATTCAAACTGGATGATGTTCGTGATGCGCTTTCGGAAATTGCGGTCCAGGGTATGACAGTTACCAAAGTAAAAGGCTTTGGCCGGCAGAAAGGCCATACTGAACTTTATCGAGGAGCTGAATATGTTGTGGATTTTTTGCCAAAAGTTAAGATTGAAGTGGCAATTGACGATAGCAACCTGGATTC
>JAPKEK010000106.1 GCA_028822125.1 Pseudomonadales bacterium
ATTTTCCTCGACACTGAGTACCGTATTGAGGAGCAGGACGCCCTGCTCGGCTAAACCACTAAGATCACCGTCTACAATCTGGAAATCGGGCTGACCCAGGTCAACTGCCATCTCTTTAAAAATATTTCTAAGGGAAGGAGGCAAAGCGACCTGTTTGCGTACCGAAAAACACAAACCATTGGCCTGACCGTAACCGTGATACGGATCCTGGCCTAAAATAACCACTTTGACCCGCTCAAAAGGCGTCGCCTTAAGTGCAGCAAAATATTCGTCAGGGGCAGGCAAGACTGTTTTCCCTCGACCTCGTTCTGCTTCCAGGAATTTGCCTAAGGATTCCATATAAGGACGTTCGAACTCTGCTCGCAAATGACCTTGCCAGCAGGGTGGCAGCGGATTAAACCACTCTCTCTGGAAAACCTTCAGGACCTGGGTCGCATATGCGGAAACAGCACAACGTCCCTGATAGAGGCTGCATCTGTCACCAGCATAACTAATCGGTCTATGCCGATACCTTCTCCAGCGGTCGGCGGTAATCCATATTCCAGGGCGACAACATAATCTTCATCATAATGCATTGCCTCATCATCTCCCGCTTCCTTCGCCTTGACCTGGTTACGAAAACGCTCAGCCTGATCTTCAGCATCATTGAGTTCCGAGAAACCGTTAGCGATCTCATTACCCATAATAAATAACTCAAAACGGTCGGTTAATTCGGGGTTCTCATCATTACGCCTGGCCAGGGGGGAAACTTCAATTGGATGCTGTGTTATAAAAACAGGTTGCTGAATCTTATCTTCAACCAGCGCTTCAAAAAGCTCCATGGTCAACTTACCTATACCCCATTGGTTGTTGACTTCAACCCCTGTCTGCTCAGCCAGACGCAATAGGTACGACTTCTCTTCAAGTGCAGTTTCATCTATATCGGGATTATAAAAAGCAATGGCCTCACCCATCGTCATCCGTTTAAAAGGCTCACCAAAATCCAAAGTAACACCCTGGTACTGAAATACAGCAGTACCCAGCACCTCTATCACCAGGCGTCGGAAAAGGTCCTCGGTAAAATCCATGAGATCATTATAATCTGCATAAGCCCAATAAAATTCCAGCATGGTGAATTCGGGGCTGTGTTTAGCGGACATACCTTCATTTCTGAAATTTCTGTTTATTTCAAAAACTTTTTCAAAACCACCCACTACCAGGCGTTTTAGGTTCAATTCAGGCGCTACTCTAAGATACATATCAATATCCAGCGCGTTGTAATGGGTAACAAAAGGCGCCGCTGTTGCGCCACCTGGCGTTGACTGCATCATCGGCGTTTCTACTTCCATAAAAGATCGTTCGGTCAGATAACGTCGAACAAATCCCACCGTGCGCGCGCGCCTCACAAAAATTTCGCGGCTATCTTCATTCACCATGAGATCGATGTAACGCTGACGATACCGGGTTTCGGTATTGGTTAATCCCCTGTATTTCTCAGGTAAAGGCCGGAGCGATTTAGTCAACAATCGGACTTGTGCAGCCTCGACCGATAACTCACCTTTCATGGTCTTCATCATGACCCCGACACAGCCGATGATGTCACCAAGATCCAGGCTCTTAAACTGCTCGTACGCGTCCTCGCCGAGGTTATTCTGACTCACATAAAGTTGAATACGGCCGGACACGTCCTGAATCGTAAGGAAACTGGCCTTACCCATGACCCGCTTCAATAAAATTCTTCCGGCAGCACGCGTTGCCAGTTGGCTATCCGCAAGCACTTCTTTGCTCATATCACCGCACTGCTTGTGCAATTCTGACGCCAGATGGCTGCGCCTGAAGTCATTGGTAAACGCATTACCCTGATCGCGCAATACCTGCAGCTTTTGCTTACGCAGGGCGATGATCCCATTCTCGTCTTCGTCTATCGGTTGTTTACTCATTTATTTGCATCCCACACTGTCCTATAGGCCCTGCTTCAAGCTGGCTTCAATGAATGGGTCAAGTTCTCCATCAAGAACTGCCTGCGTATTTGCAGTTTCAATATTTGTTCGAAGATCCTTTATCCTGGATGCATCAAGCACATAGGACCTGATCTGGCTACCCCAACTGATATCGGATTTATCATCTTCTATTTGTTGCAACTCAACTTTACGTTTGAGCTGTTCAATTTCATAAAGCTTTGCTTTTAACTGCTTTACCGCCTGATCCCGATTCTTGTGCTGCGATCGTTGATTTTGACACTGAACCACCGTTCCTGAAGGGAGATGCGTTAAGCGTACGGCTGAGTCAGTCTTATTAACATGTTGCCCGCCCGCCCCACTGGATCGATAGGTATCGACCCGAACGTCTGACATATTCAGATCTATATCAATATCCTCATCCAGTTCTGGAGAAACAAACACGGAAGCAAAAGATGTATGGCGCCTATTGCCCGAATCAAAGGGTGATTTTCTGACTAATCGATGCACGCCCGTTTCAGTTCTCAGCCAACCAAAAGCATAGGACCCTGAAACCCTGACGGTCGCGCATTTAATACCTGCGACATCACCATCAGACAATTCAATAATTTCAACCTGGAATCCTTTTGCCTCACCCCATCGCAGGTACATCCTGAGCAGCATATTGGCCCAGTCCTGCGCTTCAGTTCCACCTGAACCGGACTGAATATCAAGATAAGCATCATGGGCGTCTACCGGGCCTGAGAACATCTTCTGAAATTCAAGATCAGCCAGGTCATCAAGCAGCCTCTGTACATCAGAACCTGCTTCATCGAGTAAAGCCTGATCCTGTTCCTCAACGGCAAGGTCAACAATTTCCTTCGCTTCCAACAAGCCCTTGTCGAGGCGGTCAATGGTCGCTACCACACCTTCCAGAGCTGCTCTTTCCTGACCCAGTTTCTGAGCATTTTCCGGATGCTCCCAGACCAGGGGATCAGCTAGTTCTAATTCAACCTCAGTTAGTCGTTCTTTCCTGTTTTCATAGTCAAAGATACCCCCGAAGCACATCAGTTCGTGCCTGACTGTCTTTGATTTTTATCAGTATGGCGTTGCTTTCAATCATGGTCGCGGCGGAATTAAAGTTCGCAGAATTGTAAACTAATGTCTAAACACCTTCTATAGAGATTAACAAGCTATCCCGGATGAATTCTTTAAAACTGGTACTGAATGACCAATTGAACCCGGTCAACACCTCTAAATCGATTGACATCCAATTTGTAAGCGAAGTGAGCCTCAGGAACTTCTATTAATTGATCGCGATTAAAAAAAATAGCGTCGAGCACCCATGCCGCTTGTTTCACACGCAGCTGCAGTTTCAAATGCTGCCCCGATAACAGCCGCTGCGAAACAATTTCAAATAAGTCATCAAAAACGGGTTCCGGGAAACCCTGTCCCCAGGGCTGGTCACGAACTATTTTGGTAACTGCGGGCAACCCAAACTCTTCAACCGGGCCATCAGAGTAGCAAATTTTTTCAAGTGCCTGCTCACCTAACTGCCTGCTCACGACTTCGTTGAACCGGGTTGAGAATTCATCTAGATGGCCTGCTTCAATAGTAAGTCCGGCCGCCATGGCATGGCCGCCGAACTTACTGACTAGCCCTGGTTTTATCGATGCAACCATAGCCAGAGCATCGGTTAAATGGAAACCCTGAATAGACCGTCCGGAGCCTTTTAGCGTACCATCCAGAGCAGGCGCAAAAACAATGGCTGGCCGGTTTAATTGATCCTTAATTCTGGAAGCAAGTATACCCACCACGCCCTCATGCCAGCTGGCATCAAATAAACACACGCCAACACTTTCTGTTTTTGAAAGGTCTCTTGCTCTTAGGAGTTCATCCGCCTGCTGCCGCATACTCGACTCGATGCTGCGACGTTCTAAATTCAACCGATCAAGTTGTTGTGCAAACTCATTGGCCGAATCATCAGAAGCCAGCAAACATTCAATACCGATGGACATATTTTCAATTCGACCGGCTGCATTGAGCCTTGGCCCCAAAGCAAAGCCCAGGTCCCTGGTGGTTACAACTTGTTCATCTACACCTGCGATCGCCAGCAATGCCTTGATACCTTGATTACCACGGCCCTGGCGAATCTGACGAATGCCATGACTCACCAGTATCCTATTATTTCTATCCAGGGGGACCAGATCCGCTATGGTTCCGAGTGCAACTAAATCCAGAAATTGAGCCAGATTGAGGTTATGAGCGCGCTCAACATCTTGCTCGCGCATGGCAGCTCGAACACCTGACAGGAGATAGAACGCGACCCCAACTCCCGCTAGGTTCTTACTCTGGAAAGCACACTGCGGCTGATTGGGATTAACAATGGCATCGGCTGCTGGCAAGACGGGGCCTGGCAAATGATGGTCGGTAACGATTACCTTGATACCTAACGACTGAGCTCGCTTAACTCCCTCAACACTTGAGATACCGCTATCAACTGTAATCAGTAAATCTGGTTTGTTAGCAGCGGCTAACTCCACTATCTCAGGGCTAAGGCCATAGCCCAGCCTGAAGCGGTCTGGAACCATATAAGAAACCGGGTCCGCACCAAGCGCTTTTAATCCCGACATTAACAAGGTGACACTGGTCGCTCCATCGGTATCATAGTCTCCTACGATGAGGATGGACTGCCCCGTGCAGATAGCATTTACTATTAACCGAACAGCACTGGACAAACCCTTCAAACGGGTAGGGGCAATGAGTCCTGCCAGGGCATAGTCAGCCTCATCGGCATTTTTCAAGCCTCGGGTGCTCAGCAGCTCTGACAACTGCGGGTCGAGGCCATCCAGAGGCGCTACTCTGGAGCGTCTCAGCAGCTTTACAGCCACTTACCCACCAAAACTAAATATCCGAATCTTAATGACTGCTTCCAATACATCAGTTGAGGACTCTAATTTCTCAATGGTTGCATCCATTCTTTCTTCCACCACCCTGTCGGTGGTAATTACAATCGTTGCAATACCCTGCTCCGGGTCTTTCTGCAAGAGGGCCTCAATACTGATTTCATAATCTCCTAGAATGCGCGTTATTCGCGATAACACGCCAGTTCGGTCAGCCACGCGTAGACGTAAATAAAAACTCGTCTGGCATTGCCCAATTGGCAGTGCCGGTATAGCGCGAGTCTCTTCCGGGAGGAAACCCATGGCTGGCATTGTTGATCCCCGGCTAATGTCTATCAGATCAGAGAGGACTGAGGATGCCGTAGGGCCAGCGCCGGCGCCGGGCCCGTAATACAATGTCTGACTGGCAGCATCACTCAATACCATGACAGCATTCATCACATCATCTACCTGAGCGAGCATCTCCTTCTCGTCTAGAAGCGTTGGATGAACTCTTAACTCTATGCCCGCTTCCTGGATTCGAGTAATTCCCAGGTGCCGCAGCCGATAACCCAACTCAGCCGCGAAACGAATATCTTCTAACTGAATTTCCTGAATGCCCTGGGTATAGATGGCGTCCAACCTCAGCCGAGTACCAAAAGCAATCGCGCTTAAAATGGTGAGTTTGTGGGCTGCATCAAGACCTTCCACATCAAAGGTTGGATCAGCTTCGGCATAACCCAGCCTTTGTGCTTCTGCTAACGCCTGCTCAAAACTTACGCTCGAACCCGGTTTGGACATCTGAGATAGAATAAAGTTAGTGGTACCATTTATAATACCCACCACGGCCTCTATTTCGTTGCCAGCCAGACTCTCTCTCAATACTTTAATTATCGGAATACTACCGGCAACCGAAGCTTCAAAGGCAAGCTGCTGGTCCATCTGATCGGTCAGTTGAAACAATTCCTGACCATGCTCGGCAATCAACGCCTTATTCGCAGTCACCACCGATTTACCTGCCCGCAGGGCAGTACCCACCAGCGCTAGAGCATCATCTGTTCCACCAATCAGCTCGACTAAAACATCAACCTTAGGATTCTCAGCTACTTCAAATATATTGTCAGTAAAGGCTATCCCGTCAAACACAGGCTGCTTGGGCACATTCCTTGAACCGATCTGTACGATTTCAATTGAATGCCCTATTTTTGCTGCAATCAACGCCCGGTTCTTTTTCAAAAGACCGACCAGGCCCCCGGCCACTGTGCCTGCTCCACATATCCCGATATTCATAACTGATTTATCCATACTTGATCCGCGACACCCTATTGTTTTAGGTACGATTCAATAACTTCTTTATGCCTCTGACAGCCTGCCTGATTCTATGCTCATTTTCGATAAGCGCAAATCGCACGTGATCATCACCATACTGCCCAAAACCAACGCCTGGAGAAACTGCCACACGCGCTTCCGTGATTAATAACTTACTAAACTCCAGAGATCCCAAATGCCGGTATTTTTCCGGTATCTTTGCCCACACGAACATAGTTGCTTTTGGCACAACCACAGGCCAACCAGCCGCCAGCAGACCTTCGCACAGCACATCCCGGCGTTTCAGATAGGTTTCCCTGATCTCTACAACACAATCCTGGCTGCCTTCCAGGGCTGCTATAGCGGCAACCTGAATAGGCGTGAAGTTACCGTAATCCAGATAGGATTTGATCCGCGCCAGTGCGCCAATCAATGCCTCATTGCCAACACAAAAACCTACCCGCCACCCCGGCATATTATAACTCTTGGACAGCGTGAAAAATTCAACAGCAATCTCTTTCGCTCGATCTATCTGCAAAATAGACGGCGCGGTATAACCGTCGTATACAAGGTCTGCATAAGCCAAATCCTGGACAATCCATATTTTGTAGCGCAGAGCAATTTCCACCACTCGTTTAAAAAATGCCACATCAACACAATGAGCAGTGGGGTTTGCGGGAAAATTAAGAACCAGCACCTTGGGCTTGGGCCAGGTGTTTAATATGGCGGACTCTAGTTCAACGAAAAAATCAGTTCCCGGGATTAAGGGAACATGGCGCACATCAGCCCCGGCGATCACGAACCCGTATGGATGGACCGGATACGATGGATTTGGAACCAGCACCGAATCACCCGGTCCCAGTATAGCCATGGCAAGATGAGCAATACCCTCTTTCGAGCCGAGGGTGACAATAGC
>JAPKEK010000107.1 GCA_028822125.1 Pseudomonadales bacterium
ATACATGTAGCCGACACCGACGGTAGGTGTGGCGTAGGAAGCGATCAATCCCCAACTGAGCCTTGCTGTCGGCGGATTCTTATTTCCAAACTGCTGCAATCGTTTCCCTAAGCTAAACTAATGACGCCCCACTTTGTCAGGAAACGAATAACCATTCAAGAATTCTTTCATTTCAACTATGGGCCAAATTTCGGTATCCTGTTTGCATTATTTTTATGCTAGAACGGTGCGACGGTGACCTGGTTCACACAAAGGAGCTTTACTCGATGACAATGCAACAAACACCACTACTCATATCTCGTATTGTTGGCAGGGGTGCACAAGTAGACCCTCAGGAAGAAATTGTCACTCTGATGGCAGAGGGAACACACAGGCAGACCTTGAAAGCCACCTGGCAGCGAGCCAACCAATTGGCAGGCGCATTGGCATCTCTGGGAATAAAGCCTGGAGATAGAGTTGCTAGCTTCATGTGGAACAATTATCGCCATCTGGAATTGTACCAGGCGGTACCTTCCATGGGCGCAGTGTTACATACACTGAATATACGGCTCAGTTCAACTGATCTGGATTACATCATCAATCATGCTCAGGACAAGGTCATCTTTATTGACGAAGACTTATTACCATTGCTCGATCCCCTGCTGGACAAAATACCTTCAGTCCAAAAATTAGTCATCTGCCGTCATGGTGAAGAGGGTGAAACAACCTTTGCCGATACAGAGGACTATGAAGATTTCATTACAGGCCAACCATTGACTTATAACTGGCCAGACCTCGATGAAAACTCACCGATGGGCCTTTGCTATACCAGCGGCACCACAGGCAAACCCAAGGGCGTTATGTATACAAATCGTTCTACCTACCTGCATACAATGGCTCAAGCCATGACTGATTCCATGAGCCTGTCTGCTCTGGATGCAGTATGTGGTATCGTGCCGATGTTTCACGCCATGGGATGGGGGATCCCCTTTACAGCCTCCATGCTCGGATGCAAACAGGTCATGCCGCACCGGTTCATGGATGCCGAACGTCTACTCACACTGATGTGCGAAGAAGAAGTGACCTTGTCTGCTGGCGTACCCACCATCTGGCAGGGTATCAAGGCTGTTCTTGAAGCAAACCCAAGCAGATTTGACACTAACAATCTATCTCGATTGACCTGCGGCGGTTCGGCGCCACCAGTATCCATGATGCGCTGGTACTCGGAAAAACACAGTATCGAAATGATTCAAGGCTGGGGAATGACCGAAACTAATCCCCTGGGAACTCTCTCACGAAAAGTTGCAAAACGCTCCCATCTGAAACTCAGTGAAGACCAGCAGTTCGAAAACATTGCAAAAGCGGGACTATCAATTCCCGGTCTGGAAATTGAAATATTTGATGAGCACTGGAATCCTCTACCCCATGACGGGGAGGCCGTGGGCGAGCTTTTGATTCGTGGGCCCTGGATCTGCTCTGAATATTATAATGATCCTCAGCCTGACAAATTCTATGACGACTGGTTGATTACAGGAGATGTAGCAAAGATAGACCCAGAACAGTATCTGATTATTGCAGATCGATCCAAAGATCTCATAAAATCGGGCGGCGAGTGGATCTCATCAGTAGACCTGGAGAATCACATTGTTTCACTGGAAGGCGTGCAGCAGGCTGCCGTGGTTGCACAACCTCACCCTAAATGGGATGAACGTCCGGTGGCATTGGTGATTCTTGTCGACGGTACTAATGTAACGAAAGATCTGATTTTAGAACATTGTTCAGAAATTTTTGCCAAGTGGCAGCTTCCAGATGATGTCATCTTTGTACATGAGATCCCACTAACCTCCACCGGCAAGATCAATAAAAAGAATATCCGCGCTGACCTCGAAGCAGAGGGTTATCAGCTACCGGATCTCAGGTCTGCGTAGACGGCGACTGCTGCCGCGAATAAGTTTGTCGAACATTAATCATCGACCGAGGTCAGTGATTTCTGTGCCGGGCGCTTTTCGCCAAGCGCAGAATCAGGCCTGCAGTTCTGCATGACTACCCTGCGTTATCTCTATCGATGCCGCCGATCACTTCGGTGCCTTCGATGCCCCGACGCCTGAACATGATGCCGTCGCCGTACATCAAGCCCAATGTACCAGACCGTGTCAGTGCCACGGTAATGTGAGCCCGGATAATAATAATCATCGAACTGTGAATGATGGCCACCTCGGTCCTGCCTATAACCTACTTGTACGACGATCGGACTGACCCAGCGCCGGTGGTTGCCATCATAACCACTGTAGTAATAAGACTGGGGTCGACCTGACTGGTACGCCCGTTGCGTTATGTCTGACCATGATGGGTATCATATCGCCGAGTACCAAATCTTTTAGACCGCGGCGCCATTATTTCGGCCTGTTCAACAACCCTGGGAGTAGCAGAGCCCTGTGCAATCTCCGCTACCTGATCAGGCATCACAGTCTGTTCCGCGCGGCTATCCACCGTAAACACCAATGCAACAAGAAGAAAAAACAAACCTATCCCTAATTTCATTACACTATCCTCACCGAAGGAAATCCTAGTGTAACCCCTGCAACTTGAATGGAAACTGAACGGGCGACGACAGGCAAAAAATTTGATCTAATAGCAGCCTTGCCTGTGAGGTTATAAATGAGTAAAACTTTTAACGTAGTCGCGTCTGTTGACGAAATACCAGAGAATGGACAACTCCGGGTTGTCATCGACGATATAGAAATATTAATCTGTCACCATGCCCAGAGGTTCTATGCACTGGGATATTACTGTAGCCATGAAAACCTCCCCCTGGAAGATGGGATGCTTGAAAACGGTTGTATTATCTGCCCCTATCATGGGGCCGAATTTTGCCTGAAAG
Organism: Pseudomonadales bacterium; assembly: GCA_028822125.1. Lineage (GTDB taxonomy): Bacteria > Pseudomonadota > Gammaproteobacteria > Pseudomonadales > Azotimanducaceae > UBA9926. The sequence continues at coordinate 2,861 of JAPKEK010000107.1, forward strand.
ACGGCAGTGTGCAAGCTTCACCGGCTTATGAGGACCTCAAAACCTATCCTCTGAAGATTATAGAAAACACTATTGCGATTTCGATTTCAAACTAAAACAGCCATTCAGCCAGAAATATGGGCGCTGCCTGCCGCCGAGCCCTCAAAAATCTGTGTATTCATCCTGAAGCGCTTTTTCCTGCTCAATATCAAGCGCATTGAGCGCTTCCATATGAGCTGCAATGAAGGCTTCAGTATTTTCATAACGAGCCACTACATTACCTCGCCATATCACCACCAGGCTTTCCTTATCCGCGCCCTTGAATACGCCCGTTTTCAATCGCTCACCCATGCCAATTCAGCCGAAACAAAGTCGGGTTAGTTTACCTACCAGCCACAGGGGTTTCCATGAAACCTTTATGGTTAATTTTCCATTCAGGACGTTTTATTGATGCAGACGGCAATCATCAATGTCACAATAGCATTTTTCTTAAAGGATCGGCTCGCAATGCAAATTGGACTCATGTTATCTGTTTCCGACGATGTCAATGGTACCATTGAGAACGTCGTTGAAAACGCCAAGGCCGCGGAGTCAGAAGGCTTTTCCAGCCTGTGGATGGCTAATATCTTTGGTCTCGACGCCATCACCACGCTGGCGATTATCGGTCAGGCTACCAAATCAATTCTTTTGGGAACAGCTGTCACACCCACTTACCCCAGACACCCCACAGCACTGGCGCAACAGGCCCTGACCACCGGCGCCGCCTGCCAAGGAAGATTCACGCTGGGCATTGGCCTGTCACATCAAGTGGTCATTGAGAATATGCTCGGACTCTCCTACAGCAAACCAGCCAGGCACATGAGGGAGTACCTGGCGGTCCTGTTGCCTCTGCTTCGAGGCGAGACGGTCTCTCACAAGGGCGAGCTCTATCAGGTAAATCAGATCAAGCTAGCCATGCCGGGGCAAACCGAAGTACCCACTCTGGTGGCCGCCCTCGGCCCGGTCATGCTGAAACTCGCAGGCCAACAGGCTCAGGGAACTATCACCTGGATGACCGGGCCAAAGACCCTGGAAGAACATATAATCCCAACCATCAATGCAGCAGCAGCGGCAGCAGGAAAACCCAACGCCAGGATCGCCGCTGGGTTTCCGGTACTCATTACCAATAATGAGGCGGCCGCACGAGAACAGATAGGAAAATCCCTGCAGATTTACGGCATGCTACCTTCTTATCGCGCCATGCTTGACAGAGAAGGTATTGCGGGGCCACAAGATCTAGCCCTGGTAGGCAGTGAGGCTTCTGTAAGAGGCGCAATGGCAAGGCTTCGGGACCTGGGCGTTACCGAATTCTGTGCAGCGATCAGTGCTGATAATGTTGAAGAACAGAATCGAACCCGGGCATTTCTGGCAAGCGAGTGCCATTAACCCACCGTCTCAATTTTCTGAAAATATCGGGATAACTTGCTCTATCAGACTCCGAGTCTGATACATGACGTCCCGGGCACCCTCAGCGATAGGTATGAGCACAAATTTGGAGCACCCTGCGGCAATATACTCATTGATGCGGAAAATAATATCCTCTGCTTCACCGATGACCAGGTAACGACTGGGGTCCAGTTGGGTTCTTGCCGCCAGTCCCTTTATCGACTGCTGGGAGACCTGTTCATCGGCATTCCCAAAACGAAACGAAAAAGTAGCACCATAGTGATCATCATCAATATGCCGCCCGGTATCCAGTAAAGCTTCCTTGATACCCTTGATAACCCGGGCAGTTTGTTCAGGTGTATCAATACCTGCCAGCCAGCCGGTACCGATCCGAGCTGTTCGACGCATAGCTGACTCACTCGCCCCACCTATCCAGATTGGCAGTTTTGGGTTAGCCGGTTTGGGCGAAATAGAAGCTCGATCATAATTGAAAAACTCACCAGCAAAACTGACTTCTTCCTCCTGCCATAGCCGTTGCACCAGGGTAAGCGCCTCGTCAGCTTTTTTCCCCCGCCTTTTTGTGGGGATCCCGGTTGACCGATAATCCAGACTGAGGGCACTGCCAATCCCGAATGCCGGCAGCAGCCTGCCATCACTCAAGCGATCAATTGTCGCACACTGCTTTGCAGTCAGTAACGGATCCCTCAATGCAATACTGGCAACATTCATTCCGAACCGAATTCTTTGTGTCGCCCCGGCAAGCGCAGCCATGGTAGACAGGGTCTCCAGGTTTGGTTCTTTTGAAACCAATCGATCTGTTTGCCAGATAGAATCCAGGCCCCCTAATTCACACAATTCTGCCCATTGAAAATAGTCTTTGCCTGTAGCAAAGGGACATCGCGCTAATCCAATACCAATTCCAATTGTCATAGATGGCACCCACCTCTGGTCCAGGTTGCTTTTGAAAACAATTATATCTATCTCGAAAAATGCTAGCTGGCTGTTTTAACCAGAAACAAGGTCTATCTTGTTTCATAAACCCAGCCAGATGCAACTGGCATTATTATCCAAACCAATGTCAGGTAGAACAGCGACCGGCCATTACTTTTTCAGAGGCGTTTGTGTGGCAAGTTCGTTATAAGGCTGATCCTGATCAAACCATCGGCCAAACAGACCAACCTGACAGTACTTACCAAATTGATCCTTCATAAGCCCTGCTGAGCCGTCACTATCAACGCGGTTAACTCAATCACTAAAATCAGGAATTCAGTGTATGCTCTGATATCATCAGGAGAGAGTGTCATTATTACAAAGCCACAGCATGAAAAAGCGGGCTTATTGTTTCAATCGAGACACAGCAGATAATAATAGGCTCTATTTTGTTCCGGAAAAAACAACTGAACCTAATCCAACCAATAAAAGAGAGTATTTCCGTTGAAGGCAATTATCTGCAAAACCTTTCAGGCTCCCGAGAATCTATCGGTTACCGAGATAGCTGACCCAGTTCCAGAACCGCATGAGGTCCTGCTGAAAATTAAAGCCACTGGCCTCGGTTATGTCGATGCACTGACTGTGGCAGGCCTTTATCAGATAAAACCCGACCTTCCTTTTATTCCTGGCAACGAGATCGCTGGTAGAATCGAATCACTGGGAAGCCAGGTAAAGCACTTGAGGGTGGGCCAGCGAGTACTGGCGATGCCTGCCAGAGGTGGTTTAGCTGAGAAAGTATGCCTGCCTGAGGCGAGCTGCATAACCTTGCCTGACAGCATCACGAGTACTGCCGCTGCTTCATTTCTCATAAATTACTGCACCGCCTACCATGGTCTGATCACCCTTGGTACAGTTAAAAAAGACGAAAATATATTGATTCTTGGCGCCAGTGGTGGCGTCGGCATGGCAGCAATTGATGTTGCTATATCTCAGGGAGCAATTGTCTATGCCGCAGCTTCCAGTGAGAAAAAGCGTAAGGCCTGCCTACTGGCAGGTGCCAAGGAAACAATCGATTACAGCCAACCACAGTGGCGAGACGACCTTAAAGCAAAACTTGATGGTAAAACCCTTAACCTCGTCTACGATCCTGTAGGAGGAGAATACGCCGAACCGGCACTACGATCATTAAGCCCTGAGGGTCGATTTCTGGTGGTCGGTTTTGCCAGTGGCAGTATTCCAAAACTGCCTCTTAATCTGACCTTGCTCAAGCGAATTTCGATCATCGGCGTTAATTGGGGAGGGTATATCGGTGCCCAACCCGGAGCATCCAGACCCGTGGTAAATGCTCTGATTCAATGGATTCATGAGGGCCTTCTCCACCCGGAAGCTGGAGAAACCTACACCCTTGAACAATCAGGAGTTGCCATGAAAAATATGCTGGACAGGAAAGCAATCGGTAAAACCATTATTTCGCTGGAGTGAAAGATATGAGCAAAGTATCCCCTTACATCATTGAAACAAGCGATCAGGAACTGGCTGACCTCAAACTGAGACTAGCCATGACCCGCTGGCCGGATAAAGAAACCCCCGCTGACTGGAGCCAGGGCATCCCTCTTGCCTACATGAAGGAATTAAAGGACTACTGGGAATTCGATTATGACTGGTCAGACAGGGTGGCTAAAATAAACCAGTGGCCCGGTTACAAGACAGAACTACAGGGTCTTAACATACATTTTCAGCATATCAGGTCAAATGAAGCCAATGCCCGCTCGTTACTGATGACACATGGCTGGCCCGGGTCAATCATTGAATTTCAAAAAGTAA
>JAPKEK010000108.1 GCA_028822125.1 Pseudomonadales bacterium
GATAGGTCAGATCGCCCTGGTCGGATACCGCGCCCCAGGTGCCGCAGATTGTGTTTAAATTTTTGGGTATAAAACCTGCTGCTATGGCTTGCTGAAAGGGTTTCCTCAGGAAGGGGGAGAACATCTCATCCTCTTTGCCGGTGGTTTCAATCGTCCACTCACCACCGGCCCAATCAGAGTAGGTTTGCGGATCTGCCTTGACGTCGTCAATGAAGCGTTTTTTATCAACACCGGTCATGGAAAACATGACCGATGCAGCCATCATCTTTTCAGTCGGTGTTTTGTGATCCGTTGCCCCTGCCAAGGCGGCAATGTCGGCATCCCCGGTGGCATCAATCACGCGCTGAGCCAGTATGGCTTAACGTCCTGATTTGCTCTCGACAATGACACCTTCGATAACTCCTTCATTGACGATAGTGACGACTACGCTGCGGTGCAGCAGCGGACTGATTCCAGCTTCCAGTACCAGTTCTGCAACGTACTTATAGGCCTCGCCGTCCAGCGCATAACTGTTGGACTGTGGTTCTGGCTGGGCCGCCCCCATGGCTTTAGCTCGCTGTTCAAATTCGATGCCAATGCCTTCGCTGTCTACCGTCTACTCGTGTCGATACCAGGCAAAGCCTTCCACCCCGACTTGAGTAATATTACCGCCGAAACAACCATAGCGTTCGACTAGGGTCGTTTGCCCCTGCTCGAGCCGATGCTATTGCTGCCGCAAGGCCTGCAGGACCGCTACCGACCAGCAGAACATCGGTCGAGAGAATGACCGGTGTTTCTCGTACAGGCTCGGTGATGAATTGCATAGGTACTGCCTGCGAGTGGATTCCTGGTAATAGTGCACGGAATCCAGGCGGGTTAACAGCATCAGGCCAGTCAAGCTATCCCCGGGCCATGCTGGTAAGTTGTTACCCGTTGCTGCGGCGCCTTTCAGAGGCGTAGTGAGCGCCAGCTCCAACGTCGCCTGCAGGCTGCTTTAAAGTTACTGCGGCGTTTATTGCCCTTTAATATTTGGCACTTTCCGCCCGGGGAAAGGGAAAAGGGCGACCTTTCACATCAGGCCGTTGAGCCGGTTTATATTGGCATGTCGGCGCGGGTCTAAGTCTTTATCGACCAGGGCTGGATGGTCCGGGGGGTAGCGGTGGGCCCGATAAATACTCACAGTTGCCTCACCGCGTTTGTTATTGTTGACGAACGGATTAATCCATTCCCAGACGACATCCCTGGCTTTGTTAACTTCAAATAGTCTGCCACTGGTGCCTTCACAGACCAGCGTATTACCGGAAGCAAGGCGCGAAGCGCCCGATATATGCCCGCTGTAAAATTGCTGGAATGGCACGCCGTGGTAGGTCCAGACAACCTCGTCTGTGTCAGGGTTGATTTCAATCACCCGCGAAGAGGAAGAATCCCCATTGTCAAAGACCTGAATATGATCACCGACCCAGGTAGGGTTGTGTTGACCATGACCGCGACCGAACTTCCAGCGAATTTCAGTTGCAGCTGCATTAATTACGGCTACACGATTGCTATTGCGGGCTGAAAATACGATTTCACTTTTTTCATTGATATCGATGCCATTGAGATGAGTCCATTCCCATCGGCGTGTGCTTGGCGTTATTGGATCCTTGATAGGATCGAGGAGTTTCCAGGTATTTATTCGCCTGACTTCTCTGCCCTGGCTGTCAATTTCAACAAGATCATCTCCGAGTAAACGCGGTAGTCTTTCTCGAGGCATCTTATAGCCACCTCGCACGCTCTTGTGCAGATCCTCTGGTAGTTCAACCCATTCAGGCACCATGGTGTTGCCGTTTTCAAAGCGGTAGAAATCATGATGCTGACTGCGGTTTTCATATTCCCAGACAATATCTCCCTGCCAGTTCATTTCACATAGGGTGGTGTGATATCCGCCCAGGCGGGTCACATGTTGTTCAAAGGGCAAGGGCGCTTTGGTAGGCTCATCCTTAGGTGCGGTTGGCAAATCAACATCAGAACCGGTCATCAACAGGTTACCGTTTTTCAGCAGGCGGCCGTATCCTGGTCGGATATGACTAAATAACCAGCGATGAACGACCCGGCCGTCCATATCGATCAGGTAGGACGAGGAGTCGCCATGTGGGGTCAGCAAAGTATAGCCTTTGGTCGAAAGGCCGGGGTTATGAAAAGTCAGGCCTACTGGCCGATTAATTGACCACCCCATTGATGACTCCTGTTAAGTGTAGTTTAGATGTGAATGCTGAACTATACATCAGTTTGCAGACATTGATGGCAATGGCCAGGATTGCCCGGATCTGGAACTGAAGGTTGTGGTGCCTCGCGGGCGGGTCGTTGTTCGATTTATCAGGCAATCTAACAATACCGCTAAAGGGATCCTCAGAAACCGTTCAGGGTGTTGACAGTCGATCATGGTACAGAAGAATTTATCACCAAAATGGTTCGCTCTTTGCACTACGTCTATATCTGGGGTTGTCACTGGGGTCACCTCTGGCGCAGTCTGCCGTAAAACCAGGGCGCCTTCTATTATTGATAACCTTGTCTAGTGTTACTATTGCGCTGACCCTTAGGTTTAAGGCGAATGTTGAGTTGGTCGACAGATTTAATGTAAATTTGAACTGAAGGTTAAATCGATCAAACGCGGAAAATGAAAGTTATTTGCGGGTCAGGCACTTTTTAATAATCGTTGCCCTCTTTTCTATTTCAGCGCGGGTAATCTATTCAGGCATTGATATGAATCCACTTAACCACCCTTTTGTATTTCATCTCGTCCAGGCAGTACAGTGGCAGCAGGCGCAGTCTACAGGCGCAGTTTACTTCCCGCCAACCTATGAACAGGATGGATTCACGCATGGTACTTCAGACCCAGAAAAACTACTTAAAGTGGCTAATCGTTTTTACGCACGGGTCGCAGGAGATTGGTTGTGCCTTAAGATGACTGTGCAGCGTCTTGCCGAAACCGGTGTGCAGACCGTATTTGAAGAAGCAGCGCCTGTTGGTGATATCCAACCAGGCGACGCTGGTGCGGGCAGCGAGCTATTCCCGCATATTCTGGGGGGAATCCATCCCGATGCGGTGATCGAGGTTCATACCGTTGCCAGAGATGCCGCCGGTAATTATCTGAGTATCACGGGTGTCACTGCTACCTGAGTCGCCAGTGTCAAAGCCTACTTGTTTGTGCACCCCAGCCAAAGTATCTTGAAACCAAACTATCTTGAAATATAACGGATCAGGACACAGGGGACGATAATGGACTGGGGCATACATTTACCGCAATTGGGCAACCAAGTCAGTCGTGAAAGCCTGAAGGGTTTTGCACAACGGCTCGATACGCTGGGTATTCATTCCGGCTGGGTCAGTGATCACGTTTGCTGGCCGGCCGAATTTGAACCTAAATACCCGTATACCGATGATGGTAGTTTCCCGGCACCGAATGATATGGCTTGGTTAGACCCCCTTGGCACGCTGTTATTTGTATCTGCCTGTACTGAGAATCTGAAGCTGGGTACAACGGTACTGATTCTTCCTTATCGTCTGCCTGTAGTCACAGCAAAACAGTTAGCAACACTGGATGTTCTATCCAATGGTCGATTGATACTGGGTGCCGGTATCGGCTGGATGAAGGAGGAAGCAGAAGTTCTTGGCATGCCGTTTGATAACCGGGGTAAAAGGAGTAACGAACAGTTGGAAATTTTTCTCTCATTGTTTACTGATGAGGAACCTGAATTCCGGGGTGATTATTATCAGATCCCTAAAGTGAAGTTTGAACCCAAGCCTGTCCAAAATCCCATCCCCGTCTGGATCGGTGGTGATACCCCCATGGCGTTTCGCCGGGTGGCACGCTATGGCCAGGGTTTCCAGGCGGCGTTTCAGCCGTTGAGTCGGATCAGGGAAGAAATTGATGAAATCAGGCAGTGCTGCGAAAATATTGGGCGTGATCCAGTAGAATTGACCTTTTCTGTGCGCATGTACCTTGATCCCATGGGCATCATGGAGAAGGAGAAATCGCTTACAGGCACTCCGGAGCAAATGCAGGTCATCGTGGCGCAGATGGCGTCAATCGGAGTCTCTCATATTCTTCTCGATCCAGTCGCTCCGGGAGGCATTCAGGGACGACTGGAGGCGGTTGAAACCTTTATGGAAATAATGGCTGGCTGAGCGGTTTCTGTTTTGCTGAATAGTCTGAACGGCGTTCAGATTAAAGTGAACGTTGAGTGGAAATAAAGAGAATGCCGGTGTCAGGTAAGCCAAAGAATTATTCTTTGAATGGGGAAGCCTTGACGTGGTGGCTCATTGCCTTGCGGCAGTATACAAAGCTGGCGATGATCAGAGGCAGCACGGCGAAGGTCAGTAGTGTTGATTCATCCTGGAACAGCAGGAAATCGTAAGCACCATGCAAAAGCACTGCGATGGCTAGCCCTTGCAGTCGAGTGATCCATTTCCCCTTTTGCTGCTGAAACTTTGCTTTCCCTACAAAATAACCCATGAAAATGCCAAAGGCAGCATGCATTGGGACCGCGGTGAACATTCGAGCCACTGCTGTACCGATACCACCCTCTGCAACATAGAAAATATTTTCCAGGGTAGCAAAACCAAGACTGATCATCACGGCGTAAACGATTCCATCGAAAGGCTCGTTGAAAGCAGGTTTTCTGTAGGCGTATAGAACCAGAACCAGATATTTAACCCATTCTTCGAAAAACCCAACAATAACGAATGCCGCAATGAAGGCAGACGAAAGATCTGTATCGGTTTCCGGATCCAAAAAATGGCTATCTAAAAAAATGGATTCGGCAATTGCTGCCGGTATACAGGTAAGGGCGCCCAGGGTAAAACATTTCAGTAGCAATACTACTGGTTCCTTCTCATGCTTGTCGCGCCAATAAACGTATAGTGCAATTGCCAGACCGGGCGCCAGAGCGAGTAGAAAAAGTATCATGGGTCGACTCTTCCTGAATTTTTTCAATAATAGCAACTATCTCGCTCGGAACCTGGAAAGCGATCAGGTTGACAGCAACGAGATCAGGGCCCTTCAATGAATTGAAAGAGGCGGTAAAGGAGAGTAATGGCCACTTTAATACCCCTTTCAGGAGGCCGTGTTTTAACAGCCTGGTTGCACGATCCTATGCTAGCCGCTGAGCTGGACTACCTGGATAGGTCAATTTTGAGGACAGTGCCATAAATAGGTATGGCTTGCGTAGAAATGACATAGGTTCTAACCTTAGTTCGAGACTATCGTTTGTTAAGGTTTTCAGCTCGCCTGAATGCAGGCCAGTTCGAAGCTAAGGTTAGGGTATCGAAAACACGCTGTGATTGATCTGGGAGATCTTGTTGTGATCCTACCCTGGGGACACCTGCATCACTTTAGCCGGTGAAAGTACAATAAATATTTTAAGGTGCAGTTGAGGGAAATTATGGATTGGCGGCTGCTAATCAAAGGGAGGTTGTTATGCGAGTGATCGGTCTGAGTTTTCTGCTGGTACTGGGGTTTTCTGCCGCTGCCGAACAGACCACGGTGTTGCGCTGTGAGGCAATGATAGATGTCACCAAGGGTATCGTACTGGAACATCAGTTGATCACTGTGGTTGATCGGAAAATCTCAACCATAAACGCCTACAGTCCCAGCGTGGATGATCCCGAAGCAGTCAATCTCCAAGGGATGACCTGCTTGCCTGGCTTGATGGACATGCACGTGCATTTGCTGTCAGAAACGGGCCCTGAAAACTATGCCAATCAATTCAGGTTGGACCCTGCAGATTATGCCTTTGCATCGGTCAAATTTGCGCAGCGAACGCTAATGGCTGGGTTTACATTGGTACGCGATTTGGGTAGTTCTGATAATCTTGCCATCAGTCTGCGCAATGCAATTGCCCGGGGTGACATCACCGGGCCCAGAGTACTTGCAGCAGGTAAAAGCCTGGCTACAACCGGGGGCCATGCTGATCCAACTAACGGGCGTAACAGAATTTTGCGTGGTGATCCTGGCCCGGCTGAAGGTGTTGTTAACGGCGTCAGTGACGCCGCCAAAGCGGTTCGTCAACGGTATAAAGATGGTGCTGATCTGATCAAAATTACGGCGACAGGCGGGGTCCTCAGTCAGGCTAAAAGTGGTCAGAATCCACAGTTTCAGTTTGATGAGCTTGAGGCGATTGTTAAGACGGCAAAAGACTATGGCTTTAAAGTTGCCGCCCATGCTCACGGTGCTGAAGGCATGAAACGCGCTGTTCGGGCCGGCGTGCACTCAATTGAGCATGGCACTCTGATGGATAATGAGACCATGCGATTGATGAAGAAACACGGCACCTATTACGTGCCAACCATCATTGCAGGTAAGTTTGTCGCTGAAAAAGCAGAGATTGAGGGCTATTTCTCGGAACTGGTTCGCCCCAAGGCGAGAGCAATTGGGCCGATGATTCAGGAAACTTTTGCCAGAGCCTATAAGGCGGGTGTCAAGATTGCCTTTGGTACAGATACCGGCGTCTCGCCCCATGGAGATAACTGGAAGGAGTTTGGCTATATGGTAGAGGCGGGAATGCCTGAGATGGAAGCTATTCAATCAGCAACAATTATTGCTGCAGATCTTGTTGACAGCACCGATATTCTCGGCAGCCTGGAGCCGGGAAAACTGGCGGACATAATCGCTGTCTGGGGTAATCCGGTTGAAGATATCTCCCGTATGGGTGAAGTTGGTTTTGTCATGAAAGATGGGAAAATAGTTAAACACTCAATAGTTCATTAGATATGGAAGCGAAGGTACAGCATGATTGACAGAGCCTGTCATTATCAAGGTTCTGAGCATGCTGTTTCCGAGCGCATTGGAATGAAAATGTTTCGGTTGCCGAGTGACCCTGGAAGTCCTGATATTGAAAAACCGGATCCCAAGTCTTTTATTCTCAATCGTGCGCAAATGGCCTATTACCGGAGAGATTCTCCGGTGAAAAAATCATGGCAGAGTGGTGAGGTCGCCTGGGGCGGCGTGGTGTTGGGTAAAACCATTAATCCCCAGTTAGTGAGATTGAAT
>JAPKEK010000109.1 GCA_028822125.1 Pseudomonadales bacterium
CCACCACGCCATGCAGACTCGCAGCAACTGGTGCTACGCTATCTACCTCAAGGCCTGCCATAGTCAACTGATCGACCAATGCCGTCGTGGACAAATCAGGATCAACAAATTCTCGCAACCAGCGCTCACTGAATTTCACGAAAATTTCTCCAGAAACCGCAGGTCATTATCGATAAAATAACGCAGATCAGGGACACCATAGCGGAGCATGGCGAGACGATCCGGCCCCATGCCAAATGCAAATCCTGTATATTTTTCTGAATCTATACCAGACATCTCAAGCACCCTTGGATGCACCATCCCAGAACCCATCACCTCGAGCCATCCTGTACTACCACAGACTCTGCACTGGCCTTCACCCAGACAATTTACGCACTGTACATCCACTTCAGCGGAAGGCTCTGTAAACGGAAAATAAGAGGGGCGAAAACGCACCTGCAGATCATTGTTCTCAAAGAAAACCCGCAGGAATTCAACTATGGTTCCTTTCAGATCCGCAAAACTACTCCGTTCATCGATCAGCAACCCCTCTACCTGATGGAACATCGGCAGATGCGAGGGATCAGGCGTATCTATCCGGAAGACTCTCCCTGGGCATATAATTCGATAGGGTGGCTTTCTCGCCTCCATCACGCGTACCTGTACGGGTGACGTATGTGTTCTCAGCAGTAGGCTATCGGACAAATAAAAGGTATCATGCATGGCCCTGGCAGGATGGTGTCGCGGCAAGTTCAAGGCTTCAAAGTTGTGATAATCATCTTCGATTTCAGGCCCTTCAACGACTTCATAGCCGATACTCGCGAAAAACTGTTCTATCCTTGCAAGTACTTTAGTCACAGGATGCAGCGAACCGGCTTCTACATTTCGCCCCGGTAGGGTGACATCAATGGCCTGTGCCTTCTGCTGCTGTTCAAGAGCAGCACGCTCCAGTCGTCCCCGCCTGTTTAAAATAGCGGTCTGCAGTACACCTTTGACAAAATTAATTTCTGCACCCGCTGCGGGCCGATCAGCCACGGGCAGTTGGCCAAGCATTTTCAGCCGCTCAGTTAAAGCGCCTTTCTTGCCAAGATAGTCAACTCGATACTGTTCCAGTGCAGGGATGTCGATCGCACCTTCAATGGCCTTGAGCGCTGCCTGCTGTAATTGATCTAATTCCTGCATGATCACTGATATCTAAGTATAAGGCGGCATCAACCCGGGCCTGCCAATCTTAGATTCAGGCGGCTTCAGCAAGCGCTTGCTTTGCCCGCTCTGCCAGGGCAGCAAAAGCGTCTGCTTCGTGCATGGCCAGATCAGCGAGCACGCGACGATCAATTTCCACATTTGACTTTTTCAGGCCGTTAATCATACGGCTGTACGATAAACCATGTTCGCGTGCCGCAGCATTAATTCGCTGGATCCACAATCCACGGAACATACGCTTCTTAACCTTGCGATCGCGATACGCATACTGGCCTGCTTTGGTTACCGCCTGCTTGGCAACTCGGAAAACTCGACTGCGAGCACCATAGTAGCCTTTGGCGGCCTTCATTACTTTTTTGTGACGACGGTGTGCAGTAACACCTCTTTTTACTCTAGGCATGGGATCATCCTCAGAACCATTTTATTTTTGAATTCCCGGCTCTACCGGGCCTGACAGGACTTAATGTCCCAGCAATCGCCGTATCAAAGGGACGTCTGCAGGCGCAATATCTTTCAACTTGCGCAGCTGACGCTTTCGCTTGGTCGACTTTTTGGTCAGGATGTGATTCCTGAAGGATTGTCGGTGCTTATAGCCTTTAGCCGTTTTCTTAAAACGTTTGGCTGCACCACTACTGGTTTTCAGTTTTGGCATTTTCATGACTCCGCATTGTTCATTTTAATCGGCGCTCAAATACCCAAAGGTATCGCGCCTGTGTCGCTGGGGGCTCAAGCCCATCTCAGCTTTACTTCAAGAATCTTCCCTGTTTACCTGAGGGGCATTCTTCTTCGAGTTGGGGGCCAGAACCATGGTCAATTGCCTGCCTTCCATTTTTGGAAACATCTCAACTGTGCCAATTTCGGCAAGATCCTCTTCTATACGCTTGAGCAGGACCATGCCGAGTTCCTGGTGGGCCATTTCACGACCGCGAAACCGCAGCGTGACTTTAGCTTTATCCCCATCATTAAGGAAACGTGTCAGGTTGCGTAGTTTTACCTGATAATCTCCTTCTTCAGTGCCTGGGCGAAACTTCATTTCTTTAACATGCATACGGCGCTGTTTTTTCTTAGCCGCAGCTTTCCCTTTTTTTGCCTCAAATACACGTTTTCCATAATCCAGTATTTTACAAACTACCGGATCGGCATCTGGTGCAATTTCTACCAGATCAAGCTTGACTTCTACTGCAGCTTTTAAGGCTTCGGAAATGGAAACAATTCCTAACTGATCCCCACCTTCACCAATCAAACGTACCTTTGCCACATCAATTTCTTCGTTAATCCGAGACTTTTTTGAACCGTCTTTTTTAATTCCGCTCGCTCCTTTGGCTTCTGAGGGCGGGGATTATAGCAAAATCAAGCCGTTCGTCCCTTTTTTTCTTCATCTTTTCGCAAAATTTCAATAAAAGCTTCAATCAGCATGGTGCCCCGATCATCACCATTTCGTGCTCTTACAGCAATTTCCCCATTTGCCACCTCCCGATCGCCGACAACTACAAGATAAGGAACCTTCTCAATGGTATGTTCCCGGACCTTGAAACCCACCTTCTCATTGCGAATATCTGCCTCAACTCTGAACCCAGCTGCCTTCAATGATGCCTGCACACTCAGCGCATAATCGGTCTGGTTGTCGGTAATATTAAGGACGACACATTGTACGGGAGCCAGCCAGACTGGCATGTCCCCACCGTATTCCTCGATCAGTATGCCTATAAAACGCTCAAATGATCCGAGAATGGCTCGATGCAGCATTACCGGCGTCTGCCGCGAACCATCCTTAGCCACGTACTGAGCATCCAGCCTGCCCGGCATGGAAAAATCCACCTGCATGGTACCGCACTGCCAAACTCTCCCCAAACAGTCTTTCAGTGAAAACTCAATCTTGGGCCCATAAAAAGCCCCTTCTCCAGGCAGTTCTGCCCAATCCAGTGACTTCGTATTCAGAGCCAGAGCCAGCGATTCCTCAGCCCGGTCCCAGTCTGAGTCGGAACCCACTCGATTTTCCGGTCGAGTAGATAACTTAATAATAATCTCGTTGAAACCAAAATCCCGGTAAACCGCCGACAACAGATCAATAAAGCTGATCACTTCCTGTTGGATCTGGTCCTCTCTACAAAATATGTGGGCATCATCCTGCACGAATGCCCTGACCCGCATAATCCCCTGCAGAGTACCGGAAGGTTCGTTCCTGTGACACGAACCAAATTCAGAAAGGCGAAAGGGCAACTCTCGATAGCTCTTCAGGCCTTGATTAAATACTTGCACATGGCACGGACAATTCATGGGCTTAATGGCATACTCGCGATTTTCCGAGGTAACCGAGAACATATCGTCCCCGAATTTGTCCGCATGACCTGACCTTTCCCACAACGACATATCAACCATCTGCGGTGTTTTAATTTCCTGATAACCATTGTTATTCTGAACTTCACGGATATAAGCTTCAATTATCTGCCAGATCTGCCAGCCTTTTGGATGCCAGAAGACCATCCCAGGTGCTTCCTCCTGCGTATGAAACAAATCCAGCCTCTTGCCTAGTTTTCGATGATCACGCTTTTCCGCTTCTGCGAGGCGAAACAGGTACTGCTTGAGCGCCTTTTTATCGTGCCATGCAGTTCCGTATATCCGCTGTAACATCTCGTTCTTAGAATCACCGCGCCAGTAGGCACCGGCAACTTTAGTGAGCTTAAAAGCCCGTAATTTTCCAGTATCCGGAATATGCGGCCCCCGGCAAAGGTCAATAAAATCTCCCTGCTGGTAAAACGACAGATCCTCCTGGTCCGGAATACTCTCGAGAATCTGAACTTTATACTGTTCGCCTTTCCCCTCGAACAGTTTAATGGCCTCCTGCCTGGATAGGAGACTACGACTGACAATTAGCTTTTCTTTTGAAATCGCGGTCATCTTCTTTTCGATACGCTCAAGATCTTCTGGCGTAAAAGGGCGCTCGTAGGCAAAATCATAATAGAACCCATCTTCAATAACCGGACCTATGGTCACCTGCGCCCCGGGGAAAAGCAGCTGTACCGCCTGAGCCATTAAATGCGCACAGGAATGACGTAATACCTCAAGGCCAGCTTCGTCCCTGCCGGTGATAATAGCGACTGAGGCGTCCTGATCTATAACAAAGGATGTGTCGGTGAGGACCTGATTGACCCGTCCCGCCAAAGCAGCATCGGCAAGCCCAGGCCCTATTGACCGGGCAACCTGATCTACAGTGACTGCGCTTTCAAAATGTTTTTCAGTACCATCGGGTAATGTAATCAGTGGCATGATCGAGCTCCTTGTCAGTGGTGACCCTTACCAAAGGCCACTTGCGGCGCGAACAAAATTCGCAGGTCATAAGATTCTTACGGTCAAAAGCCAGATTCTGGTAGGAACGGTCGGATTCGAACCGACGACCCCCGCCTTGTCGAGGCGATGCTCTAACCAACTGAGCTACGTTCCTGTAAAATCAAGCTTCTGGGGTCGCTGGCAGTTAGAAAGCCACCTCCCATGAGGGCGTGAAATATATCAGGAAATCCGCTTAATTTCTAGCTCCTGACAAACTGCTCGCGCAGCGATTCAATCTCATCCCTGACATTAGCTGCCTCTTCAAATTCAAGGTTTTTAGCAAACTTGAACATCTCTTTTTCCAGCACCACGATACGCTTCTCAAGATCACGAGGTGCCAAAGCAGCGTTATAGCGACTTTTCGATTCAGCCGCTCTGCTACCCCGTTTTAATTTCGCCCCCTTGCTACTGGCGTCCCTAGCCCCTTCCATGATATCGATAACTTCCCTGACCACTGTCCTGGGCGATATATTATTCTCCTGATTAAAGATCAGCTGTTTTTCACGGCGACGATCGGTTTCATCAATGGCCCGCTGCATTGAGCCGGTGACTCTATCCCCATAGAGAATAGCCATACCATTGATATTTCGCGCAGCCCGCCCAATAGTCTGAATCAGCGATCGATCTGAACGAAGGAAACCTTCCTTGTCCGCATCCAGTATAGCGACCAGCGAAACTTCGGGCATATCCAGTCCTTCTCTGAGCAGGTTGATACCAACAAGCACATCAAAGTGACCTAAACGTAAATCCCTAATAATTTCGACTCTCTCCACGGTGTCAATATCCGAATGCAGATAGCGAACCCGAACACCATTTTCATCGAGATAGTCAGTCAGATCTTCAGCCATTCGCTTGGTGAGGGTGGTAACAAGCACTCGCTCCTGTTTCGCAGCTCGGATCCTGGCTTCTGAAAGCAAATCATCAACCTGATTTCTGGCTGGCCTTACCTCCAGTACCGGGTCAGTCAAACCAGTAGGACGAACGACCTGTTCAACCAGTTGTCCGTAATGTTCTTTTTCATAGTTACCGGGCGTTGCCGACACAAATATGGTCTGCGGCGCTCTGGCTTCCCATTCTTCAAACCGCATGGGCCTATTATCAAGTGCCGATGGCAGCCGGAATCCATAATTTACCAGGGTCTCCTTTCTTGACCGGTCGCCTTTGTACATAGCGCCAATCTGCGGGATTGACACATGAGACTCATCCACAATCAGCAGGGCATCATCCGGCAGGTAGTCATAAAGTGTCGGCGGTGGCTCACCCGCCTGTCTACCCGATAGGTAGCGGGAATAATTTTCAATGCCACTGCAATACCCCAACTCCTTTATCATCTCTAAATCATAGCGGGTGCGCTGTTCCAGGCGCTGCGCCTCAACCAGTTTATTGTTTTCATGGAGTTGCTTAAGTCTGGTATCCAATTCCATTTTAATCTTATCCAGCGCCTTCTCTATGGTTTCTCTCGGCGTCACATAGTGGCTTTTCGGGAAGATGGTAATACGAGGGACCTTCTTGTTCACTTCGCCTGTTAACGGATCAAACAGTGTGATCTGCTCGATTTCATCGTCAAATAACTCAATCCTTATGGCTTCTTTATCAGACTCGGCTGGAAATACGTCGATCACATCGCCCTTCACCCGGTAGGTTGCCCTACGCAGTTCCATTTCGTTGCGAGTGTACTGGAGTTCAGCAAGGCGTCGCAGCAGCCAACGTTGATCAACTCGGTCACCTCGGTCCAGATGCAAGACCATATTAAGGTAAGCGCCGGGATCTCCCAGACCATAGATGCTTGAGACCGAAGCAACTACCAGGGCATCCCTACGTTCCAGCAATGCCTTTGTAGCTGAAAGCCGCATCTGTTCGATATGATCATTGATGGCAGAATCCTTCTCAATATAAGTATCCGAGGAAGGCACATAAGCTTCGGGCTGATAATAATCATAATACGAAACAAAATACTCAATGGCGTTGTTTGGAAAGAAGCTCTTGAACTCACCATATAATTGTGCCG
The DNA here is from genome assembly GCA_028822125.1 of Pseudomonadales bacterium. GTDB lineage: Bacteria > Pseudomonadota > Gammaproteobacteria > Pseudomonadales > Azotimanducaceae > UBA9926. Next base: position 6,518 of record JAPKEK010000109.1, read on the forward strand.
CCAACGTTTTATTGGGCGCCATGACCAGTGTCGGCCGCTGCAGTCGCTCGACTAAATTCGCTATGGTGAAGGTCTTTCCAGAACCGGTCACGCCCAGTAGCATCTGGGCTGCAAGGCCAGACTGAATACCTTCGTGGAGCTTATCAATGGCTTGAGGCTGATCGCCCGCCGGAGCAAACTTTGAAACCACTTTAAATAACTCACTTTTCATTACAGGTCCAAAACCTACCAGGGGAAGAGGCATTATGCCCTAGTTGAATACGACTTTTATGGTCTATTGCTCATTGCCATGGGTTACACGACCGCAATTGCTATTTACTGCCGTTTCCATTGACTTTCCAGAGACTTATTACTTGTATTTTGTAACAGATGGTAAAGCCATGTTGACGATGCCTGAACATACCCTTAGAATCCGTTCCTTGTTTAGATTCCCCGATAGCTCAGTTGGTAGAGCAAATGACTGTTAATCATTGGGTCCCTGG
>JAPKEK010000110.1 GCA_028822125.1 Pseudomonadales bacterium
TGAAATTCTGATGGGAAACCAGACCCTGCGGGCGGGTTCAACGTTCTTTGTCCCCAATGGCCAGCCTTATAAATACACAGCAGGTCCCGCGGGTGTAGAACTATTGGAATTTCGGGCGGGCGGGGGAGTAGCTGATGCACCCGGTATGAAACTGGACGAAACCTCGTTTGAGTCCATGGACAGGATCATTGGCGATTCTTACGCTAACGATGCAGACTGGCAGGTACCTGAGCGGATTGGCGATACCGCTTTGCGCCAGGCTGACATTGATGGCAGATTGAGAGAGGTTTAATTACCCGGTTGGTGATAAATGTCCCACGGCCTCATCAGGCCGCTGTACTGTTGTGGTTAGGGCCTTAACGCCAAAACCAGTGGTCGCTGGGTGAGCCGGGCTCAGCAAGATTTCGGCTGTCCCTTGAGTCATGCCCAAGCTATACCGACCCGTGCCGATTGAGCGTTAGCTTTTACAGAATAGACCAAAAGGAGGTGTCATGCGTCTGATCTGTGTACTGTGTTTAGTATTGCCATGGGTTGCTTTGGCGGATACAGAGCCGGATTTCGTCAGGGACATGGCAAAGGTGCCATTTAGCCTTTCTAACCCCCAGACCGAACCGGAACAGTGGCTGCTTGCTCATGTTGATGTTGAAACGACGGGCCTTACCCCAGGCTACCATGAAATGATTGATGTTGGCGTGATCATAACGGACCTGGCGGGAATTGAGCTCGATCGTTTATTCATGAGGATTATGCCAGCCCACCCTGAGCGAGCAGAATCAGGTGCTGTTGCCGTTAACGGGTTTTCGATCAGTCTCTGGCGCCATCGAGGCTATGTCAGTGAGGCACAGGCGATTGATCAGTGGTTTGCCTTTCACGAGCGCGTGGTAGGCTCAAGAGAGGTGCTTTTTGTGGCCTATAATGCCTGGTTTGATATCAGTTTTGTCGATCAGTTGTTCAGGAAACGCGGACGAACGTGGCGCCATCTGTTTCATTATTTTATTCTCGACCTACCCTCTATGGCCTGGTCTCAGGGCGTTCACGGCCTTACGGGTCAGCATCTGGCTCAGAAACTGGGAATTGCTGTGGAAACTCGTGATCCTCTTGAACATACTGGAATCACCGGTGCTGAGTTTAATGTCAGGGCTTATCAGGCACTGATTTCTCTTGCTGGTACGCAACCAGCCAAATAGTCTGCCCGCAGGGAATGTCCATTGACATCATCCGAGGGGTTATAGGGCAGGAAACTTGCTACTAATAAGATTAAAATATAGCCATAACTATATAAATTTAAATAAATTATAGGAAAAATGTACTATTGCCGGCTGCAGGCTCAGATGACCTCTGCTTGATACAGCGCATCTATATCTTGATCTGATAGTCCGGCAAGTTCAGCCAGTACCCGCCGCGTATGAGCACCCAGGGCCGGTGGTTCGGTCAGCTCCGGCGGATCTATATCTGTAAAACGAATGGCTGTCTGCATTTGCGCTATGGGGCCGAGATGCTCATGATGGGTACTTTTCAATGTTCCACGAGCCTGCAGATGGGGGTCATTGACCACATCATGGAGATCCTGTACAGGCGCACAGATCACACCATGGGCCTGGGTCTGGGCGAGTATTTCTGCGCGGGTGTGAGCAGCGGTCCAGCGGGTGATCTCCGCATCCAGTTCCTGCATGTTTTCACAGCGTGCCGTGAAGTCCCTGTAACGGACGTCATCGATCAGTTCTGATCTATCCATAGTAGCGCACAGTTTGCGCCAGTGGCCTTCTCGAATCGCAATAATGGCGACGTGACCGTCTGCCGCCACATAGACATTGTAGGGCGCCAGCGACCGACCTGGATGACGATTACCCGCTCTTTTAGGGGGTTCGCCATGCAGATAAAAAGATCCCAGGGCCGTGGCCAGGGTGGGGAACACACAGTCCTGCATGGAGATATCAACGCTGGCGCCTTCAAATGAACGCTCTCGGGCAAATAAAGCCGTTACGATACCGGCATAAAGATGCGTTCCAGCGATAAAATCTGCAAAGGCGGCGGCGGTTTTCAACGGTGTACTATGTTCCTCGCCTGTTATGCTCATCACGCCAGTCATGGCCTGCAAGGTAATGTCCATGCCTAAATAATCGCGGTAGGGACCCGGTGCGTTGCCATATCCGGTGCTGGAGGCATAGATCAGCTGTGGGTTACAGGCCCTGAGCTGGTCTGCGCCAATACCGTATTTGGCCATGGTGCCGGGTGCAAAATTTTCCAGAACTACATCCACCTCGGTGACCAGTTGCTTCAGCAGTGCCTGCCCCTGAGCCGATTTAATGTTCAGGGTGATGCTCTCCTTATTGACATTTAAGATAGCAAATGGATAACTGGCGGTGGATTTTGCGCCACGACTTCTTAGGGTTTCACCGATAAGCGATTCAACTTTAATGACCCTGGCGCCTGCCTGTGCCAGTAAGAACCCACAATAAGGGCCGTTGTAAACCTGGCCGAAGTCGAGCACGGTAATGCCTGATAAGGGTTGTTCCTGCATAGATATTGCCTGGGCGATTAGCTTAGAGGTTGAGTCAAGCATGCGCAGCCTAGGTGGTCAATCTCAAGACCAACATTAACCAAGCATGATCTGAAGGTTAATGGATTGCCTCATCTACGATTGCTTGCGCCAGGCTACGCTCGCCATTGCCTGGATATTACGGTTGCCGGCAGTGGCCAATACTAGCAGCCAGCGTTTGCAGGTCTGAATAGTTACCCAGGGAATTTGTCAGCGGGCATCTCTGGCGTTAAGCTGCAGTTAAAGCAGCCAACCATTTAGCTGACTCAGTCACAGACAAAAGGGAATGAAACGTTGAACAAAACTGTATTGGTATCGAGTGTCATAATTCTGGTCGCCGCGCTTTTTTATCTCTCAGCTCAGGATGAGACGATGACGGCACCTCAGTCAGTACCGGAAGTTAGCGAGCCGGCGCTGGCCACGATTGGTTTGATTGACGATGAGCGTATCAAAAACGCCGAATCTGAACCGGGTAACTGGCTGGCTTATGGCCGAACTTATGAAGAACAGCGTTTTTCACCCCTGACGCAGATTAATAAAAGTAATGTTGCCGACCTGGGCGTTGCCTGGTACAAGGACATGGGTACTAATCGAGCGCTGGAATCCACACCCATCGTCGTTGACGATATTATGTTTTTTACCACCTCCTGGAGCCGGGTTTATGCCGTTTCAGCACTTACCGGGGAAGAGATCTGGTTTTATGATCCCAAGGTGCCGCGCGAATGGGGTCGTCGCGCTTGCTGTGATGTGGTGAATCGAGGTGTTGCTGTATACAAAGGCAGGGTTTATGTGGCCAGCCTGGATGGACGTTTGATCGCCTTGAACGCTGGAACCGGCGAAAAAGTCTGGGAAGTTGATACCATTACCGACCGGGATCGGTTTTACACCATTACCGGCGCACCCAGGGTTGCAAACGACAAGGTATTTATTGGCAATGGTGGCGCTGAATTCGGGGTTCGCGGCTATGTTACCGCCTACGATGCGGAAAACGGGGATGAGGTATGGCGATTCTTTACCGTTCCTGGTGATCCGGCGTTACCCTTTGAAAACCCCCAGATGGAGATGGCTGCTAAGACCTGGAAAGGCGGTGAATGGTGGAAAGTTGGTGGTGGCGGTACGGTCTGGAACTCCATTGTATATGATCCGGATTTTAACCAGCTCTATCTGGGTGTGGGTAACGGCTCACCCTGGACCCGGGTGATTCGCTCGCCAGGGGGTGGCGACAATCTGTTCTTGTCTTCTATTGTTGCTCTGGATGCGGATACGGGAGCCTACAAATGGCACTACCAGACGACGCCGGGTGATAACTGGGATTATACCGCCGTTCAGGATATGGCTTTGGCGGATATGGAAGTCGATGGTGTTGATCGTAAAGTCTTACTCCAAGCGCCTAAAAATGGCTTCTTTTACGTGCTCGATCGTCGTGACGGTGAGTTGTTGCGAGCAAATCCCTTTGCCACCGTAACCTGGGCCAGTGAAGTTGATCTGGCCACCGGTCGTCCGGTGGAAAATCCTGAGCTGGATTACACCGAGAATGCCAAGTGGGTATTGCCAGGACCATTAGGTGCCCATAACTGGCAGGCCATGTCTGTGGATGTGGATGCAGGGCTGGTTTATCTACCGGCTCAGGATAACCCGCTTATTTATGAGATGGTAGACACCTGGAAGGAAACCGGCATTTACAAGCGAAATCCAGGTGGCTGGAACACGGGCTTGGAATTTGGTCGAATCACTCAGATACTGCTTGATAACTTTGCTGAGCAACCCACGCCTAAGGGGTATCTGAAAGCCTTCGATCCCCTGACAGGAGAAGACCGATGGGTCATTGAAATCCCGCATTATTGGAATGGCGGTGTATTAGGGACCTCGGGTGGTTTAGTCTTTCATGGTGATGCATTGGGTATGTTTACCGCTTATGACAAAGAAAATGGTGAAATCCTGTGGCAGTACAATACTTATACTTCCATGCTGGCGCCGCCCATTACTTTTGAGGCAGATGGGGTGCAGTATGTGTCGATTCTGACCGGTACAGGCGGTGGTGATCTGTTTAGCGGTGAGCCGCTGCCACCGGTCTCGGAACACGCCTCTCTGACTTATAACAACTCGGGAAGGCTACTGGTGTTCAAACTGGGTGGTGCCGTTGAATTATCGGTTCCTAATCATCGCGATAGGTCCATTCCTGCTCAGGATCTGGCTCAGCTCAATGACTCGGTCATAGCCAGAGGAGAATTGCGCTACAATGAGTATTGCGCATTCTGCCATGGTCTGGTGGTTCGTTCTGGCGGTGCAATTGCCGATTTAAGGCAGATGAATGAAGCCACTCACGAGGTGTTTAACCAGATCGTTATTGATGGCATCTATGGCTCGAAGGGGATGGCTGGATTTGCTGATGTACTAACGCCATCCCAGGCTGACGACATTCATCAGTTTGTTCGCGCCAGAGCTAACCAGGACAGGGAAGTTTTTCTGGGTAACAAGAAACCTGAACTGGTGCAGTTAACCTGGCAGTAGGGCGAGTCGCAGGGTAACCAGGAGAACCGCAGTAGCAGTCGAGAAGGTTCTGCTTGTTTAATATCTCAGTTGACTTTCCGGCCCGGGTTTTAAAGGCAGGGTAGGCGCGGATACTGCGGTAAACTCGAACGAAGACCTGTCCAGTTCCTGTTCGGGCAAGGCCTGGTTTCCCAGGGATTGCTGCTTTTGAGTGTCCGTGTTGCTTTCTTTAAGGAAATTCCGACTTAACCTGCCGTTTAATCGCTCACCTTTTTCAAGCCGGCTGAGGGCTTCCTGCGCTATCACGGCAGATTGGACACTCCATTTTACCCGGTGGGCTCTGGGTGCTGTGCTCGGAATACCTGCTTCATCTAGATCTCTCAGCCAGTAGTAGATAGCCCCAGGCGTTTTGTTAAGCTTGTCCGGGTCCTCAATGTTGATCCAGACTGTTCTGAATACCTCAGGTGGCGTTGCTGTTGTAGGCCAACCCATAAGCGTTTCGATACCTCTGAAGGTCGCGATATAGAAACAACTGACAATGATAATTGAGGCGATTTTGAATCGAGCTGCGTAGGGTGCCCAGATGAGGGTTAGCAGCAGTAATACCGCGATCGTGATGTATCCCATGATCAACAGGGCACTGGTACTCATGCGGATTTACCGATGGCTTTGGTGAGTAGTTCCTTCGGAATCTGGTTGGTATTAAGTAGATTTCCGTTGGCATCGAGCGTGAATCGAATCGCCGTTTTTTCATCGCCGCTGCCATTGAGCTGGTGCTGGCCGTAATAGATCACTGAGACAGAAGGGTTAAGCTTTTCGACCTTGACACTGACATCGAGTGGTTCGCTATAGTTGGCTTTAAAATGAAGTAAATTAACGACATATTCTCCCGCCTGTATGCCTCGAATAGTGACGGTTTCCTGATTTAACGGATTGCGCACAGTGGCACCGGCAATCTCAATCTGATCGGCAAACAGGCCTCGGTCGTCCCTGTCTAGATGCATCAGGCCTGAGTCTCGATTGTAGTACCAGACCAGTTCTCCCCTGGGATCTTCTATAACTGCATCGACATCATCAGGGTGGTTATCCGGCCATCGTATGGTGATGAGCATTTCTGCTTTAGTGTCAATGTTTCCTGATTTTTCCGGATCACTGATCATCATGAAAGCCATGGCAAACATGAAAACAAAGCCCAGCAGGGCATTAAATAGCAGGTCGGTGAAGGCATCCTGGCCTTGGCCATCAGAAAAGACGCTATGGCGCATGACTTGCCGATGCCTTGCGATGAATCTGCGCTACAGTATTGATAATCTGGGTTAATGCGCTGTCGGCCAGGTAGTACTGAATTTTGAGTAATATGCTTGTCGTTAACCCTGCCAGGGTGGTGTAGAGTGCAACCGCCATACCGGCGCTCATTGCGGTTAATAACTGTTGCATGAGGGATGGATCAAATTGCTTTATATCGCCGATCGGTTGCAGCATCAGTATAAAGCCGATAACGGTACCAATTAATCCCAGTTTAATGAGTGTATCGGCAGCAAAATGGCCCAAAGCATGCCTATTGGTCATTTCATCGGCCAAAAGGCTGACTGCCTGATCCCAGTCTGGCTGTGCTGGATTATCCATGGATTGCCGGAGACGATGCATATAAGTTCGCGCATCGCCTGGCGCGTCTACCTGGCCCTGCCAGAGGTTAATATAACGCTGTTCAAGAGATAGTCGATAACATAACCAGAACCAATGTAGGGTAGCTGTACCATAAAGGAAGATAATCACCCAGGAAAGACGACTGCTGTCTGACAGCAACGCGAGCTGTAACAGACCCTTATCAATGAGTATAAATAGCGCAAAGGCGATGCAGCCAAGCAGTATGAGAGCGTACTGAAGTAGTTTGAATTCTTGAGCCTGTTGCACTCTTTTGTCCTCTTTTTCGCCGTG
>JAPKEK010000111.1 GCA_028822125.1 Pseudomonadales bacterium
CATACCAGCTTCCAGGCTTTTAGCCAGACGCATGGTACGGCCCACATCCCTTGTCCAGATGTATCCTGCCAGGCCATAGGGTGTATCGTTTGCCAGTTGAACTGCTTCGGCTTCCGAATCGAATGACATGGTGGTAAGCACCGGGCCGAAAATTTCTTCTCTGGCAATACGCATGGAATTATCAGCATCGGTGAATAAGGTAGGGCAGATATAGTTGCCAGCACCCAGGTCATCTCTGGGTTTGCCACCTACGGCAATCGAGGCGCCATCCTCTCTGGCGATATCCATGTAGCTCATCACTTTCTGGAAATGTTCCTGACTGACCACAGGACCCACCTCTGTTTCCGGGTCAAGCGGGTGACCGACCTTCAGATTGATCACACGCTGTTCCAGCGCTGCCATGAACTCCGCTTTAATACCACTCTGGATCAGTAGTCTCGAACTGGAAGTACAACGCTGACCGTTCAAGCTATAGAGCATGAAAACAACGGCATCCAGGGCTCGATCAAAGTCGGCGTCATCAAAGACGATCACAGGATTCTTGCCTCCTAATTCAAAATGCAGGCGTTTCAGGGTATCAGCGCTCTGCCGCATAATATGTGATCCGGTGGCGCTTTCGCCCACCAGCGCGACCGCCCTGATAGCAGGATGTTCTGTGAGTCGTCTGCCCGCTGTTTCACCAAAACCGTTAACGGTATTCCAGACACCATCAGGAATACCGGCATCTTTTGCAACCTCAGCCAGTAGCATGGCTGTGAGTGGTGCCATTTCAGCTGGCTTGTGTACAACAGTACAACCCGCAGCCAGCGCCGGCGCGATTTTCCAGGTTGACAACATGAAGGGCGTATTCCAGGGCGTAATGATACCCACCGGGCCCACCGGTGAGCGCATGGTATAGTTAGTGTGGGCATCCTGGTAGAGAGCCTGGCCATTAACTGCTTCTGGCGCCTTGTCTGCGAAAAATCGGAAGTTGTCAGCGCCTCGTAATGCAGCCTGTTTCATAAACCGAATCGGCTGGCCGCAGTCCATGGATTCAACCAGGGCAATTTCTTCGGCGCGTTCGACAATCATGTCGGCAAAATGATTGAGCAGTTTCTTGCGCGTTGCTCCGGGCACATCGCGCCATTCGGCAAACGCTGCCTGGGCAGCCTCGCAGGCCCGGTCTATATCCTGCTCGCTTCCGGCAACTATATCGCCCAGCGAGGTGTTGTCAGCAGGGGTCAGGTTTTCGAAGGTCTGTGCCTCGGAAGGCACCTCAAACTGACCATCAATAAAATGGCCAGTCACGTTCTCACGGAATCGCCGAAGGTAATCTTGCGCCTTTGTAAGATTGTCTTCATAGCCCAACATGAGGTGCTCCTGTTTGCTTAATTTACATAACATGTTAATAATAAAACCGGCGTAAGGCTAGTTATATGCCGAGGATTTTGTGTAATATATATAACAGGTTAAACATTATGATTGAGGCAAACTATGCGATTTCTTTCCTTCAAGACGAGCGATAGTTCATCGTGGGGCATGATTAACAGTAACGGAGTCATAGACCTGGGCAGTCGGATGGGCTGCGACTTTAAACAGGCCCTGGTCACTGATCGACTCGATGAAGCACAGAATCTGGCCACTGGTTTGACGCCTGATATCAGCACAGCAGACATCAGCTATCTACCGCCTATAGCGGCTCCTGAAAAAATCGCCTGTATCGGCGTTAACTATGCAAATCGTAATGCCGAGTACAAAGATGGTACTGAAGCACCCAAGTTCCCCAGCCTTTTTATGCGAACGCCCGATTCACTGACTGCGCACACTGACTATCTGCTGCGACCGCCTGAATCTGAGCAACTGGACTATGAAGGCGAGATTGCGGTTATTATTGGCAAACAGGGTCATCGTATTTCTGAAAACGATGCTTATGACCACATTGCCGGGTTAACCATCATGAATGAAGGCACTATTCGAGATTGGTTGCGGCACTCGAAGTTCAATGTAACCCAGGGAAAGAACTTCTATCACTCTGGCAGTATTGGCCCCTGGATGGTCAGTGCTGATGAATTCGACGCGTCTATCTTTGAGGATATGCGCGTTAAAACCCGGGTCAACGGTAAAGAGCGGCAGAATGATACCACTGCCAATATGATGTTTCCGATAAAATACCAGATCGCCTATATGTCTCAGTTCTTCAATCTCAAGCCAGGGGATATCATTGCAACGGGAACCCCCAATGGTGCTGGAGCCAGGTTTGATCCACCCATTTTTTTGAAAGCTGGAGATATTGTTGAGGTGGAAGTTCAAGGCGTGGGTGTTTTGTCTAATGAAGTGATAGACGAGTTTTCCTGATGGTGGTTTCCGCCGGCAAAGAGCTACGCGGCTTTAACCGCTCTCTTCCCATGGCGCTGCTTCGAGCTCGGGAGGCTGTAATGAAGAAATTCATTCCGTCTTTGCGTGAAAATGATCTTTCCTCCCAGCAGTGGCGGGTAATACGCGCATTGAATGAGGAACAAGGTCTTGATATTACTGAACTAGGCGACCGCTGTTTTCTGCTGATGCCAAGCCTTTCCCGGATTATCCAGAATCTGGAAAAGCGTATACTGGTCACACGTAGCCACTCAGCGGCGGATAATCGACGATCTGTGATTTCCTTGACCTTGGCTGGCGAAAAGCTGTTTAAGAAAATCGCCCCCGCGTCTGTGCAACGTTATAACCTCATCACGGAAAAATTTGGATACGGTAAACTAGAGCTGCTTTATGAACTGCTGGATGAATTAATTGAGAAAATTGATGATGATCAGGCAGTTAATACCAGTTGAATATATACCAGCATAAATAATAACCTAAACTTGGAAACGTTACTTAAAAGTGAGCAAGACGAGCTTAATATCCAAATTACCAGGGAGGCCCGATGAGTCATAAAAAATCAGATGCCTATCATAAAATCAGTATTCCACCTTCTGCCCAGCCTACTGGATGCCCTGTCGATAAAGCATTTTCGCCCTTTAATCCAGATTATCTGAACAACCCCTATCCCCAACTGGAACAGTTGAGTGCGGAAAAGCCTATTTTTTTCGCGGAGCAACTGGGATATCTTGTTGTCACGGGGATGGACAATGTGATGGAAGTGCTGAAGAACCATGAGATCTACTCATCAGAAAATGTCCAGGATCCTGTTTTTCCGGTCTGCGAAAGGGCAAAGGCAGTCCTGTCCGCAGAGGACTATAACCCCCAGGCGGTCATGTCTAATAGCCAGCAGCCAGAACATACCCGAATTCGTAAGTACACGCGCGACGGCTTTAATGCCCGGCGCATGAAACTGCTCGAACCCTATATTCGGGAAACGACCGATACATTACTGACCCAGATTCTTGATCAAGGCAGCCCAGCCGAATTTATTTCGTCTTTTACACACCCCTTACCCGGACAGGTCATATTCCGGTTTATTGGCTTTCCTGAAGCTGATGATGAGAAGCTGATCTACTGGACTTCGAATCGATTGATCTTCACCTGGGGTAAGCCCACAGATGAAGAACAGGTAGAGATTGCTGAGAATATGCTCAGCTACTGGCGTTATTGCCGGGACTTCGTTGCCAGAAGAAATTTACAGCCCGCGGATGATCTTACCTCTGAGTTACTCGCTGCGCACAAACAAAACCCGGAAGAACTAACCTATCGTGAGGTTGAATCCATTATCTATGGTCTGTCTTTTGCCGGTCACGAAATCGTCAGTAACTTTATTGGGTTGACGCTGCAGAATATTCTGCCAAGGCGTGACAGGTGGAATGCCTGTTGCAATGATTTGTCACGCATACCCGGTATGCTGGAAGAAGTATTACGCTTTGATTCTCCTCAGATCAGCTGGCGTCGGGTTGCCACTCAGGACACATCTTTAGGCGGTGTCGATATTCCCAGGGGAACTCGAATCTTTATCAGCCTGGGCTCGGCCAACCGAGACCCGGCGCTGTTCCCAGCGCCTACTGAATTTGATATTGATCGTGTTAACGCCACTAAGCATATTGCTTTCGGTTATGGTATCCATTTCTGTCTGGGCGCGCGGCTCGCTCGCATGGAAACGCGGATTGCCATTGAGGCGCTGGTGACGCGTGTTCCCAGTCTTGGTCTGGTCGACAACCAGGATTTTTCGTTTGCCCCGAATATCACCTTCAGGGGTCCTTTAAAACTTTACGCTAAATGGGATGAAAGATAATGACCACAGCGCCCCTGAGTATCAGTGAATTCATTGATCGCGGTAATTTTTCTGCACAACAGATCATGATTGTTGCGCTCTGTCTTATCTTCAATATGGTGGATGGTTTCGATATTACCGCCATGGCTGTGACCGCCCACCAGATCGGTGAAGACATGCAGTTGACTGCTGACAAGCTAGGGCTCGTTTTCAGTTTCTCGCTTGCCGGTATGATGATGGGCGCAATGTTTCTTGCAACCCTGTCTGACATCATCGGCAGGCGAACCATGATTATCATTACATTGTTGTTAGTGGGTGCAACGGTAATACTGACTGCTTTGGTAAATTCGTTGCCGATGCTGATCTTCCTCAGATTTGTCAGCGGCCTTGGCGCCGGCGCCATGCTTGCCAGTGTTGCTACACTTGCCTCCGAATACAGCCCTGAACGATATCGAGCGTTAGCAGTGACTGCGGTAACGTCTGGCTATCCCCTGGGTGCCATGATGACGGGCCTTGTTGCCAGCAGCATTGTGCCTGAATTTGGCTGGCGGGGCATGTTTGCAGCTGGTGGCACGGTAACCATTGGCCTCGCGGTCGTTGCATTTCTGCTGGTTCCGGAATCACTGCAGTTTCTCTGTAAAAAACAACCCGAAGGGGCATTGAAGAAGGTCAACAAGGTTTTAGCCAGGTTTTCGGTTCAGCCTTTAACCGAGCTGCCTTTGATAAATCAGTCAGACGGAGCTGTCGAAGCTGACCGCCAAAGTATCCTGCAGAAAATGTCATCTCTACTGACCCCGGACCTGAAGCGTTCTACCCTGATTTTATGGGCCACTTTTTTCCTTTGCATCAGTACACTCTACTTTCTGATGAGTTGGATACCTAAACTCATCATAGATCTCGGTTACCCGGCGGACGCGGGTAACCTGGCTTTCACACTATTTAATTTCGGTGGCGTCCTTGGAATCTTTACCTTGGGGTGGCTGGCATCCAAATGGTCACTATCAACGTTGATCAGCATCTTTGCAGTTACTGCCGCTGCACTCATGTGGGTGTTCGCTGCTGCGGCATCACTCCAGGCCAGTCAAACCCTATTAATGACGCTTATTTTCGTTATTGGTATCAGTCTTCAAGGTGGATACACGGGCCTGTATGCTGTCGCGGCTAAAATCTACCCTACCGAGATCCGCAGTACCGGTGTTGGCTGGGCGATTGGGTTGGGACGATTGGGAGCAGTAATCGGCCCGGGAGTCGCAGGTTACATGATTGCTACAGGCATCTCGATTACCACCAATTTCCTGACCTTCGCAATACCTATGATGATCGGTGGAATACTGGCTTACCAGTTGCGGGTCAGGTAATGCGAATGGCTGATCAGATCGACATTTTAGCGCTAGTGCGAAAGCCATGAGTTATCTCTATGATCTTTGTCCGGCGAATAATACGGGTGGTGTAGGTGCCGCTGGGTAGCAGGCTGATAACGGCAAGCCGGTTTCGAACACTCGGGGAGCATCAAGGCACCACCAGAAATAAAGCTTGATGAAGCTCGCTAGATTCCAGGTAAGCTTTTTACTAATCAGTTACCGCGGTGCCTGGGATTGTGCGGAATTGATAATTGCCTGCATTGTTGCGTTCGACTCTGCTTCTGGCGGCGTGTCCTTAAAGGTTCTTATATGGGCGTAAATATCCAGTGCTTCATGATCTGGCAGGCTGGTTTTTGAATAGTGCGGCATCCGCTGGGTAGGCAAAGGCGGATTGAGTTCGCTACGAGCTCGCAGGAAAATAAGATAGACCGCCTCGCTCATCATGATGCCACTGACGTCATTGGCTATATTGTGTTTACCAATACCGTTATAGCCATGACAGGCGTAACAGCCATGGTTATAATAAAGCGCTTCGCCTTTATCTGCATTCCCGCTGATCATTGCGGGTGTAGCCGGGGCCGCGCTCAATACAGTTGATGGAAGAGAACTCAACATGTAAATGCGTAGGGTGGAAATTAGTATTTTGATCATAGCGTTTACCTAGGCTGTGTTAGGACATCGATGAGGTAAGGCTCACCGTTTCTGACGGCATCGATACCCCGTTTTAGAGCAGCAACCATCTGGTTCGGGTCACTTATTGGTCCTTCGCTTTTCATCCCATAGCCCTCGGCTATCTTTGCGAAGTTGATATAAGGATCTCTGAAGGTTGTGCCAATGTGGGCCCTGTCTGTTCCCCGGCCGCGGACTCCTGCCATGTATTGAACATACATCAGTTCCATGTGCCAGGCGCGATTGTTGTGCATGATGATTAGCATAGGTAACTTGTGATGGGCCGCACTCCAGATTGATCCCGGCATATAGTTAAAATCGCCGTCGGCTTGAATATTAATCACGATCCGATCTCTGTCTCTGGCGGCTAGAGCGGCGCCGGTTGATGACCCTAGGCCATAACCAAGTGCAGCTGCAGGGAACTGGCCCAAGTAGCTGTAAGGCTTATCATGATCCCAGAGTTCTCGATGATGACGTCCACTGAAATGGGTAGGCGAGGCCAGGCACCAATCCAGATCCTTGATCAAAGGCCATAGCTCAGCATACATACGAGCCAGGCTCACTGGCGTGTCATTCCAGCCGGGCCTTTTCTTCTCGATTGCCTGGCCCAGGGATTTCATTCTGAAAACATGGTTTTCTTTAGTGCTCGCCTGCAACCTTTCAGCTATGGATTTCCTGATGTTGGCTTTGAGCTGTTCTTTAACTGCACTAACAATCAAGGGGATGCTCGCTTCTGCATCAGCGCTGAGCAAGGTTTCCGG
>JAPKEK010000112.1 GCA_028822125.1 Pseudomonadales bacterium
CTCACCGGATTCTTTATCGTACTGTGATAATGTAAAGCAATGCCAATCGTCATCATTCAGTTTTGGATGATCACCCCGATAGTAATACCCCGGCCACCGTGTTTCAGTGCGATACAGGGTGTGATGGGTCACCGATTCAGACGCTAGTACCCGATGCTGCAACTCCCAGGCCCGTAGCAACTGGTGTAGATCTTCTGCAGCAAGATGATCAAGGTCTTCTTTTAACATGCCCAGCAATTCCAGTCCCCGTGTGAGCAAAGGCTCGTTGGTCAAGTAATGTGAACTGATGCCGCCTACATACTCATCCATAATTTTCTCAAGGCGCTGCAGACCATGGATAGGCAGTATATAGCTGGGCGAAACCGTTCCACCGACGATCTCGTTGCGCCCCACCTCGTAATTCTCCAGTGGCTGGAAGATGGTGCTCTTTAATTCCTGAACTTGTTTGTCACTCACCTGCAATTTTTCATTTTTCAAATCATTTACATATTTGACAGCTGCTTTGGCTGCAATACGACCTTCGGTGTAGGATCCTGAGGAGAATTTATGTGCGGTGCCACCAATGGTATCACCCGCACCGAAAAGCCCATCCACTGTCATCATGCGATTGTATCCCCACTGGTAATCGGCAGGCGCATAATCCTCCGGTCCGCTCGCCCAGGCCCCAGAACAGGTGGCATGAGAACCCATCACATAAGGTTCTGATGAGGTCAGCTCAGGATTGGTTTCCTTGGGATCGATGTTCTGAGAGGCCCAGACCACCGCCTGGGCAACTGTCATACCCAGGAAGTTTTCCCAGCCAACAGTCTCTTTGTGCGGATCCTGGAAGGCCTCTTTAGTCACCATGCGGATAGGGCCTCTGCCGGCTTTTATTTCTTCGAGAAAAGCATGATTTCGCAAACAGGTCGGTACAGGTTGGTGATCAATGTAATCGCCCACTAATTCCTTGGTCTGGTCGTACCACTTGGATTCGTATTCATCTCCGTAGGCGTTCTCTGTATAAGTCTTCAGGTGCAGGAAATAAGCGCCGACCGGGCCATAGCCATCTTTGAAACGAGTGAGTACGATCCTGTTCTCCATCTGGGTCATCTTAGCGCCGGCAAGGATCGGCAACGCATAGGCTGAGGCACTGCTCCAAGGGGCATACCAGGTGCGCCCCATACCTTCACCGACGGCACGAGGTTTGAAAATATGCGAGGCACCACCGGCGGCAACGATAACTGCCTTGGCACGGAATACATAAAAATCGCCTGTGCGGACATTGAAACCGACCGCACCAGCCACCCTGCCCGGTTTTGTCTCATCCATCAACAGGTGGGTCACCATAATTCTGTTGTATATCTTTGAGGCCGCCTTCCGAGCTGCTTCAGCCACAATAGGTTTATAACTTTCACCATGGATCATGATCTGCCACTTTCCTTCGCGCAGATATCGACCGGTTTCTGGGTCCTTCATGATGGGCAGACCCCATTCCTCAAATTTATGCACGGTAGAATCAACGTGACGGGCAATATCATAGCCAAGATCTTCACGAACCAGTCCCATAAGATCATTGCGTGCGTAACGTACATGGTCTTCTGGCTGGTTTTCATCCCACTGCATACCCATGTAGCAGTTAATAGCATACAAACCCTGGGCAACTGCACCGCTACGTTCAATATTGGCTTTTTCAACGCAAACAATCTTCAAGTCTCGACCCCAGTACCTGGCTTCGTAGGCTGCACCGCAACCCGCCATACCGCCCCCGACGATCAAAATATCTGACTCAACTACAATCGTCTTTCGACGGCCAAACAATCCCATCAGATTACCCCTTGTTTAAGTTGATCAGGTCTTAACGCCGGTAATCCATCAGGGATATTGAGCGCATCGGGCTCGTGCGAAAGCGTCTGGTTCTGGAAGTCTTCAACACTGGGCATGTCCAATTCAGCAGGGGAAGGGATGGAGCCCCATTCTGTGGTGCGGATCGGTGAGGTAAAGTTCTTTTCCCGGCCATCCCTGAATTTAACCTTCCACGAAATAGTGGCTTTTTCTTCCTCCCTTAAAACCCGCACGCTATGCCCTAGCGGCGCAAAGTCGGCATAACCCCGCACATCAATGGCATTCTGCGGGCAGGCTTTCACACAGGCATAACACTCCCAGCACATATTAGGTTCGATATTAACGGCGCGGCGATAGGTTTTATCGATATGCATGATGTCGGAAGGGCATATGTCCACGCAGTGCCCGCAACCATCGCATTGAGTCATATAAACAAATGTCGGCATGATTTTACTCTGTCTCCTGTTTCGCGGCGTCTGATATTGCCCCGCTTAGTAATGTCTGGGAAGTTCTCGACTACTTCCGAAGATTTCTGGTCGATCCGCGGGCGCTGGCAGGTTATTCCTTGATCCATCCGCCTCGGTTATTCGTTTCTGCAGCGCCGCCGCTGGCTTATAGAACATGTGGGAAAACTTAGACCAGGGCACTGAGCCAAACAGCAAGGTGGTTGCCATCAGGTAAAGCCCGAACAAGAGGTTGGCCCAGGGACTGTCCATTGATTGTACCCAGGCCCAGATCAGGCCCAGGGTAGTGCTCGCCAGCAAAGACAGGATAAAAAGGTCAGCACGGACAACCCGAAAAGGTGAATGGCCCTCAACTGCCACATCCACACGGATAAAAAACCAGAACCAGTAGCCGCCAACACAAATCATCAGACCGCTCAGATACCAGATCAGTGGCAGAATAGCTGGCGCCGGTGCAGCAGACGATGTATAGCAGAACACCAAAACAGCTGTCGCACTCACATGGGCCAGGAAGCCGTACATGGTCAGCAGATGGGCAATTCTACGCCGTGCATTACAGAATTCCGCGGACAACAAACCCTCTACCAAGGCTGTTTTTACCACCAGGGAAACCATTTCCGCAGTCCCGACTGTGCGTTTCTGGTTTTTCTTCGACTGCTGCCAGTTAGCAAAGAAATAACGACCACTCTTCTTATGCAGAATATCAACCAATGTACCGCCGGCCACCAGGCAGACCATGACCACAAGGTACATCTGTAACAAACCGGGAGAAACCAAACCAGGAAGTTCGGCAAAGGGGTTAACAGTCAACATCACCATAGCCCTCTTATTGCCTGGACTGATGACCCGTTAATACCGGAAAGATACCGATTACAGACCATCTGTAGCACTAACACTGCAACTATCTTAACTGTGCACACTTTATCTATCTCCATAACAGACAATATCACCAGCGGATCCCGTTCTTCACCAGCTTACTGGACCTGCCGAATAAGTTATGTTTATTAAGGCAAAACAACGGTAATCCCCTTTGTTCCTGGGCATTTACTGCTTCTTGCTTACTGGCCCATACATTCTCATAGGGCATTGTTCTGTTCAATAAAATCTGCAACACCAGGAGCAACAATATCCTTCCAGGTTTCGTCTCCAGCCTGCATACGCGCTCTGAGATCAGTTGCCGAAATACCCGCAATGTCGGCCTCGACTTCAATTTCCCGGGGCGTCCAACCGACACCACGACCCCAGTTTACCGAACTGATATCAGGAATGATGACCACCGAGGCAGGGACGCCCATCTCCTTAAAGCTTGCTTCCAGCATGCGTTTGCGATAACTCGCTGACCAGAGGTCAAAACTGGTATCGCGAACCAGCACTAACACAGGTCTATCTGGTTCTTCGGCCATGGCTTTCTCCATGATGATCCAATGACCCCTGTGAAAGGGTGTCCACCGGCCCACAAAGCACAAGTGGGGGGACTGTGCATCTGCTGCACCCAGCATTGCCTGGATACTATCCACCGATGCCTGGATCGACTCATTGGCGGTATCACAACGCAGGTCAGGGTGCTGCGGTACATCGTAGGGCGCATCGATTCCGGTAAACTGCGTTATCTCTCCAGCCCTGGCCCGCTGATACAAGCCCTTAACATTACGTTGCTCGCAGCGCTCAAGCGGCGCATCAACAAATATCTCGTAAAAAGGTATAGCCGCGCCCTCAACGCGGCTGCGCGCGCTGCGTCGTGCCGCTTTATCCGGGCTGATGAGCGCGACAATAACCGTTGTTCCTGAACTGGCAACCAGCTTTGCCAGCTCTGCGACCCGCCGCACATTTTCCTTCCTGTCCTGAACTGAATAACCCAGGTCCTGACACAGGCCACTGCGCAGGGCATCGCCATCAATAATGAAAGCAGAATACAGGCGGGTCTGAAGGGCGTCTGCGATCGTTGATTTACCCGAACCGGAAAGGCCTGTAAGCCAGATAACTGATGACATGATGTTCCCGTGAACTTATGCTTATGCTTATGCTGATTGCGTATATAGATATAACATGAGGTTATCAAAAGGCAATTATAGTCAACTGCTACCCCTTTGACCAGCTACTGCCAGGGGGTAGCCCATTATCTGATTACCATCCAATTTCATTGCAGGTAGAGGTCCCTGGGGGATTATTCTTCACAGGATAACGAACGCTATCCGGGATTTTTCTACTGCGCGATATTTGCAGGCAAAGCAGGGTAGCTTATTCAATGTTATCTCTTGGATGAGCATGTTTTCCATCCAGATAGCCTACGTGAAGATAGTTTTCTATGGATAAACCTTCTATACAGGCTATATTGACACCATACTCCGTTGGATCTGAACGCCTTCTGTGATGAGTATAAATACCACAGATTGAACAAAAGTAATGCTTCGCTGTGTGGGTATTAAAGGTATATTCAGTTAATACCGCTTCACCTTTTATTATTTCCAAATTTTCAATCTTCACAGAAGCGACAACGACCCCTTTCCTGCTGCAAATAGAACAGTTACACCGGCGTAACTTCTCCAGGCCTCCGGGCAGGGTTAAATACAATTCAACCGAACCACAATGACAACTGGATACCAATACTTCAGTCATTTACCTTTCTCCCTGCATGATCCAAAAAATGAATCTGGCATACCCTTGCCTAAACCGGCACCGGCCATTTAATGACGCGTCATCAGCGCATCTGCGAGTCGCTTCCCTTCTCTGCCGTCGATGCGATCAATAGCTGCGTAAATAATTGCTGGAGTGTTCACAATATTATCCGTGTTCTAAATCGCGACAGGCAGACTCTAGGCTCCGAGTTCCTAGTTCCGACTGAATCAACCAAACGATTTACAGCTTTTGCAGCAAGAATACCCTACTCAGGCTATCTGTGGATAGAAAGCGCTCGCTGCGGATAGAAAGCACTCGTTGCGGATAGAAAACATTCTCCCCTTTCTTGCCCCTGTTGCCAGGTACCTGGCTCACCACAAGGCTTTGAACGATTTGACCCCCTGTGAGGTTTCGATAATTCCGGATAAGCCAGTATTTTTCAGTGATCTACGGCGCCTTGCCTTGAGTCATAATCTTCACCTTCTCGCCGTGCTTCTTACCCTTGGCAATATCGATGACAAGCACAGGCTTCAAACGTTGCGCTCCTATCATCGACGCTGCCTGGGACAGGTCCGTCTTGCCGACACTACGCCGCTGCTCGTTACTATTGTTTGATTTGCGGACTCAGCTGCGGAGCCGAATAGCCTTGAAGAATCAACTCGCTCTATCCAACTTAGTTCACTTCTTGCTCCCATATTGGTAGATTGAATCAATTATCAAGGACCTGGCTTAACCAGATGAGCAAACCACTGTGGCAATACAGTGCAATGGAATTATGCCAGGGCATTGCTAACAAGTCGTTCTCCAGCCGCGAGGTCGTGGAATCTGTGGCAGCCCGTATGCATACCGAAAACGCCAAGCTTAACGCGATAGTTTACGATTACAGCGAGCAGGCGCTGGACCATGCCGACGATGTTGATGCTCGCCTGGCTAAGGGCGGTAGCGCTAGAATACTCGAGGGGGTGCCTATCACTATCAAGGTCAATGTTGATCTTGAAGGCACACCGACTACCAATGGGCTACCCGTATTCGCCAACAATATCGCACCAGGCAATTCACCTGTTGTACAGAACCTGTTAGATGAAGGCGCCATCATTATTGGTAAAACTAATACGCCGGAACTGTCCATGCGAGGGACTACCGACAACCCCTTACATGGGTTGACTAAAAGCCCCTGGGGAGGTCGAGCGTCACCGGGCGGTTCATCTGGAGGTGCTGGAGCCGCCTGCGCGGCAGGCTTTGGGCCTATACATCATGGCAATGACATAGCCGGGTCCCTGCGCTTTCCAGCATCATTTTGTGGCTGTGCGACCATCAAGCCAGGTTTAGGCAGAATCCCGGCATTCAATCCGTCAGCACCCGCCGAAAGAGGGTTATTATCACAACTGATGTCAGTACAAGGCGCAATTTGTCGCGAAGTAAAAGACGTACGTCTGGCCACAGAAGTCATGTCTCACTCGGATCCCAGAGACCCCTGGTGGGCACCCGTTCCATTCCATGGTCCTGGCAATACTCGTCCCATTAAAGTGGCATTTACCAAGGCATCACACGGTTACCCAATCCATCCTGATATCGTCCAGGGTTTAGACCGTGCAGCGGCTGCGCTTCGGGCAGCAGGCTATGAGGTAGAAGAACTGGAAGTGCCGAGCATTCTTGATGCCGCCAAAGCCTGGTTCAGTGTCGCCATACTTGAAATCAAGGAAGGATTGGACCCCATCGCCAGGCAACATGGTAGCCAGACTATTCAGGATATATTCGACTACTATTATGAAATGTCAGACATGGTCGACTATCAAGGCTATATGGCAGGCGTAGCTGATCGCAGCGGGATCATACGCCCATGGAATGTGTTTCTTGATGAGTATCCCCTAGTGCTAACGCCGTTCATGATGCGACCTACCTATGATTATGACTACGATGAGACCTTTGCAGGCAGCAAAGATATTTTTGACTCTGCCATCTATAGCTATGGTATCAACTATATGGGGCTACCTGCAGGGAATGTGTCAATCGGGCTTGT
>JAPKEK010000113.1 GCA_028822125.1 Pseudomonadales bacterium
CCCCAGCTGCCAGCAAAGCAATCCTATAACCGAGAATATAGGCCGCTGACATCGCACCCTGCAGTTTGGATTCAGCCGACTCAATCCTATATGCATCGATCGCAATATCCTGGGTTGCCGACGAAAAGGCCACCACCAAGGCAGCTAAAGACAGTATCAGCAGTGATTCAGGTCCTGCCAGTGTCATGCCCCACAGCCCCAGAGCAATGCCCACCTGTGCTAAAAATATCCAGCTGCGTCGCTGCCCCAGCCAGGGTTGCAATATGGGCAACCTCAAACCATCAACCACAGGTGCCCAGAACACCTTAATTGAATAAATCATACCAACCCACGCAAAAAAGCCGATGGCCGATCGACTAATCTGTTCATCACGAAGCCAGGCAGTTAACGTAGAGAATACCAGTAGATAAGGCAGTCCTGCTGAGAACCCCAGAAAAACCATCGAACGTACACGAGGCCTGCCATAGACTTTGAAGGCTTCAATCCAGTTCACCTGACCCCCGCAAACAAATTCAAGTCAATCTCTAAAATTCTGGTATTGGAGGGGAACGTCTAGTTCGGTTTCCTTTAGAAAGTTGATCACCTTCTGCAGATCGTCTCGCTTTTTACCGCTAATCCTGACCTGTTCTCCCTGAATGGAGGACTGAACTTTCAAACGCTGGTCTTTAATCAACTTCACAATCCTCTTGGCTAACAGGCTCTCAATGCCCTGGCGCAGGAGAACAACCTGATGCAGTAATTTACCGCTCGCCGCAGGATCTGTCACGTCCATCACTTTGGGATCAACACCTCTCTTTATGAGTTTACCGCGCAGAATATCCAGCATCTGATCCAGTTGAATATCGGCCTGCGCCGTCAACTGCACCTCGTTGCCTTGTCGGATAAATTCTGCTGTAACGCCGCGAAAATCATACCGCGTGGACAATTCCCGATTAGCCTGATCTACCGCATTGTGAACTTCCTGAAGATCAACTTCTGAAACAATATCAAATGATGGCAACGCTAGACTCCTGTGAATTATGTTTTCAAATACATTATTAAACCGAGTAGTCAAATAATCAAACAGCACTAACCGCTTCTGAAAATCCTTGAAGCACAAGCCAACTGCAAACCCTGAAACTTTAAAAATACAAAGACTGGTTATGCTCCAATAGGACTGGGAGGAACTGTAACAATATCGTAAACTGTGCTCAGAAATTCTACTCCGGCATAACGAGTCGAGCAAGATAATGGGAAAGCGACTATCAAAAATATACACCCGTACCGGAGATCAGGGCACGACTGGTTTAGGAGACGGCACGCGCGTTAACAAAATCCATCCTAGAATCGAAGCAATAGGAGAGGTTGACGAGCTAAATTCCTCGCTCGGTTTACTGATTGAATTACTAAAAAAGGAAGAAAGCACCCTGCTAGCGCCCGTTATTGACTTCCTCGGAAATCATCAACATCGCATCTTCGATCTGGGTGGAGAGTTGTCTATCCCGGGGTATACGTTAATAAACATCCATCAAGTTAAAGCAATTGAATCATTTCTGGATGAACTCAACAATGACTTGGAACCGCTGGAGAATTTTATTTTACCGGGAGGATCCGTGCTTATCTCTCAATGCCATCTCACTCGGAGTGTCTGCAGACGAGCCGAAAGACGTGCCCTGACATTGGCTGATACAGAAGCTGTCAATCCAGTCAGTCTACAATTCTTAAACCGATTTTCGGACTGCCTTTTTGTAATTGCCCGGTATTGTGCGAAAGGAACACTCACCGCAGAAGTTCTCTGGCAGAAACAAGAATAACCAGGCTAGGGCCTAAATCTACGTAAATCACTGAGTAAGCCGCCCAGATGCACTAAAAATCGCGCCGCTTCGGCACCGTCAATTGCTCGATGATCATAGGATAAGGCCAGAGGTAAGTACCAACGTGGAACAAATACGTCACCTTCGTAAACCGGCTTTATCTGAGCCCGGGCCACCCCCAGTATAGCCACTTCGTAACCATTGATGATTGGTGTAAAGCCGCTCCCGCCGATGCCGCCTAAGCTTGAGATAGTAAACGTAGAGCCCTGCATGTCCAAGGGCAACAACTTACGCTGACGAGCCTGACCGGCCAGTAAAGCTGCTTCTTCAGCAACATCGGACAAACTCTTTTGATCTGCATTTTTAATATTCGGGACTACCAGACCTGCGTCCGTTTCGACGGCAATGCCTATATTATAGAATTCTTTTTCTAGCCAGTGCTGATAATCAGGTTCTATTGATGAATTAAACCTTGGGTAGGCTTGAAGTGCTGCCGTACAGGCCTTAATCAGAAAAGCCAATAGTGTCAGTTTTGTTTTGCCGGGCGCTTGTTCTTTATTGGTCAGTTTCCTGAAGTCTTCCAATTCAGTGATATCGGCTTCGTCAAAATGTGTCACATGGGGAATCGTCTGCCAGCTGCGCTGCAAATTCCTGGCACTCACCTGCCTTACCCTGGGCAGGGCTACTTTCTTAACCGGTCCAAATTTTGAGAAATCGGGTAAAGGTCGGTTTTCCGTGACCTGCGCCTGGGTTCTACCTGCATTGAAGCTGGTTTTTACAAACAGCTGGACGTCTTCCTTAACAATGCGGCCACGCTTACCCGAACCTGCAACCTGCTGAAGGTTTACTCCTAATTCTCTGGCTAATTTGCGCACAGCAGGGCCCGCATGCACATGCGCTAGGTTCGAGGCGCCAGTTTGGCTGTGCAAGAGTTCCGCTTGAGTGCTTTTTCGTCCTTTCTTCTGACCAGCTGCTACAGGCACTTTTGTTCCTGCATCGACAAGCCGCTTCGGTTGACCCTGTTGGCTAGCCGCTATTTCCCGGCCTGACTGTGAATCGTTTCCTGCCACCGCACGAATCTCAATCAACAACTCATCAGAGACTACGGACTGTTGCTCGGTCGTCAGGATTCGCACAATAACACCCGCACACGGTGAGGGAATCTCAACACTGGCTTTATCAGTTTCGACAACCAGAAGTATCTGATCTGCCTGGATAGCCTGACCCACAGCACAGACAACTTCAGTCACTTCTGCGGATTCGACCTCTCCCATATCCGGCATACGCAGCGAAACGACGAATTGCTCCGTCGGCGTATCAACGAGTTCCTCCGAAGGCGATTGTGTTATTGAAGGTGTCGCGACTTTATCCTCTACATCACCTGTAGTGATTGCATCATCCAGGCTGATAGAAGGTTGTTCAGCTTCAGGCATAGAACCGTCGGGCTCGCTTTCTTCCAACTCCAGCAACTTGTCTCCCTCGTCTACTATTGCACCTATATCAACAAAAAACCGTTTGATAACACCTGCTACAGGTGATGGAATCTCGACGCTGGCTTTATCCGATTCAAGCACCAGCAAAGATTGATCTTTTTGGACTGTATCACCCGAGCGAACCAGGATTTCTACTACTTCGATCTCCTCAGCTTCGCCGACATCAGGTACAGCGATGACATTACCGGAACTCATGTGCTAACCGGGTTTGCTTTATCAGGGTCAATACCCAGGTCTGACATGGCCGACTTCACAACGCTGACATCAATTACATTTTCACGAGCTAGCGCATCTAAACTTGCCAGGGTGATGAAGTAACGGTCCACTTCAAAAAAGGAGCGGAGCTTAGCCCGAGTATCACTTCTTCCAAAACCGTCTGTTCCAAGTACAGTGTATGAACCACTTATCTGCGACCTAATCTGATCAGCATACAGCTTCAGATAATCGCTCGCCGCTATCACCGGATTCGAAGATTCATCAAGGCACGTCTGCACATAGCTGCGTCGTGGTTTCGCATCAGGATGCAGGAGGTTCCAACGATCGACATCATCTCCTTCGCGCTTTAATTCGTTAAAACTGGTTACACTCCACAGATCAGAGTCAATATCATACTGATCCTTTAGTATCTCCGCGGCGGCAACAACTTCCCGCAAAATAGCCCCGGAGCCCAGTAACTGAACCGCCTTTTTACCACTGGACCTGGCTTTCCTTTTCAATTGATACATGCCCTTGATTATACCGCTGACACAATTTTCCGGCATTGCAGGCTGCACATAATTCTCATTAGTGACCGTGATATAAAAATACTTGGCTTGCTTATCAACATACATCACCTGCATGCCATGCTGGACAATCACCGCAAGCTCGTAAGCGTAAGCAGGATCGTAGGAAACACAGTTGGGAACTGAACCCGCCAGTATGTGACTGTGCCCATCTTGATGTTGAAGTCCTTCTCCGTTTAACGTCGTTCGACCCGACGTACCACCAAGCAAAAAGCCCCTAGCTCTGAGATCACCGGCCGCCCAGCACAAATCACCGATGCGCTGAAAGCCAAACATAGAGTAAAAAATATAAAATGGAATCAGGGTCGTGGCGTGATTAGAGTATGCCGTCGCAGCAGCAAGCCAGGCTGCAAATGCCCCACCTTCGTTGATTCCTTCTTCCATGACTTGCCCATGCTCATCTTCGCGATAGGCCATTATCTGACCGGTATCAACCGGTTCGTAAAGCTGGCCCACACTGGAATAAATACCCAACTGTCTGAACATACCCTCCATACCGAAAGTTCTTGCCTCATCAGGAACAATCGGCACTACTCTTTGACCGATACCATCGTCTTTAATCAAGGCTGAAAGAACTCTGACAAACGCCATAGTCGTCGAAATTTGACGCTTCCCGGACCCCTTCGTGATTGAGTCAAAAATTTCAAGACCGGGAATAGTCAGTCCATCAAATTCATTGACACGAGACGGTATGGGCCCACCCAGCTTTGCCCGGCATTCTTTTAAATAGCGGATTTCGTTGGAATTTTCAGCCGGCCGATAATAAGGAATCGATTCAAGGTCCTCATTACTGATTGGAATATCGAATCGATCCCTGAAGACACGTAACGCTTCGGTGTCTAATTTCTTAACTGAATGAGTGAAATTCTGTGCTTCACCCGCCATTCCTAATCCGTACCCTTTGACGGTCTTAGCCAGTATGACAGTAGGTTGCCCTTTGTGGGTGACAGCAGCAGTATAAGCGGCGTAGACTTTGTAAGGATCATGACCGCCTCTATTCAATCTGAATATTTGCTCATCAGTCAGGTTCGCTACCATCTCTGTCAGTTCTGGATAAGCGCCAAAAAAATGCTCTCTGACATAAGCACCGTCATGGCTCTTATAATTCTGATAGTCACCATCAACAGCCTCATCCATGCGCTGCTGAAGTAATCCTGAACTATCTTTTTCAAAAAGCGGGTCCCACTGCCGGCCCCAGACAACTTTAATCACGTTCCAGCCCGCACCCCGGAACACACCTTCCAACTCCTGAATAATTTTACCGTTTCCACGTACAGGGCCATCGAGACGCTGCAGGTTACAATTCACAACAAAGATCAGGTTGTCCAGTTTCTCACGCCCTGCTAAAGATATAGCACCCAGCGACTCCGGTTCATCCATTTCGCCATCGCCAACAAAGCACCACACCTTGCGGTCTCCGGGCGTAGCCAATTCTCGATTACCCAAATACTTCATGATATGAGCTTGATAAATAGCCTGCAGGGGTCCCAGGCCCATGGACACCGTAGGAAACTGCCAGTAATCTGGCATCAACCAGGGATGTGGGTAGGATGACAGACCATTTCCCTCAACTTCCTGGCGAAACTGATCTAATTGCGCTTCAGAAAACCTTCCCTCCAGAAAAGATCTGGCATAAATTCCCGGCGCACTATGTCCCTGGATATAAAGCAGGTCACCCATAGCCTCAGCCGTATTGGCTCTGAAAAAATAATTAAAACCAACGTCGTATAAGGTTGCCGAGGACTGGAAGGTCGATATATGGCCGCCCAGGGTTCCATCCTTCAGGTTCGCCCGCATAACCATTGCCATGGCATTCCATCTTATCAAAGACCGAATGCTGCGCTCCATAAATAAGTCCCCGGGCATACGGACTTCCTGATGCGCAGGAATGGTATTTCGATAGGGTGTGGTTATAGCATAAGGTAACTGGGTGCCGGTCTCGGTCAACTTTACCGAAAGCTTCTGCAGAAGATACTGAACGCTCTGTACGCCCTGGGTTTCAAGAACCGAGGTTAGCGCATCGAGCCACTCCTGAGTTTCTTCCGGATCAGGATCGGCCTGTCTCTTATCATTCATACAACTGTTCTTTATTAATCACTACATTTTATAGTAATAGCGTTACAAAAGTAAGCTGACTTCTCATTTTACTGATCAATCTAGATTTCATTGGAATGCACCTGGGCACAAAGATCTTTAATGCCTTCCAGCATTCTCAGCGATGGCCGGGATAGTCTTCCCGAATCTACGTGCCTTATTTTGCCCCTGAACTGCTGGAACTGACCCCACATCCGCAACGATTCTGAAAACCCTCGCTCAGAGCTACTAATGATAAGAACATCCGGTTTCCGGACCAGCACACTCTCCTTTGAAACCGGTGCAACCATCATCATCTCCTTGCCAAAGATATTGGTTGCTTGGCATAGCTGGAGCGCTTGCCCAATTAAATGGTGATCGTTGATGCTATACAGCTGACGCTCTGATATCTGCAGGTACACACGCTTTACTTTATGGCCGGCATACTGGCGCTTGACGCGCTGTAACTGCCTGCTAAACCTGGCCTGTAATGCTAACCCCTTATCTTTCAGGTCAAATAACGTGCCCAGACGAACAAATGTAGAGCCTATATCCGCCAGCGTTCTGGCCTCGTTTCGATAAACAGGGAAACCCAATTGCTCCAATCTGAGCAACGCCCGAGAATCGCCTCCGGAGCTCCAGGCTAATATCAGATCAGGCTGCCTGGCGATGACTGCTTCCACATTAATCTGGAATGCATCAGCAATGATATCAATATGTTTAGCCGCCTCCGGGTAATCAGAATAACGCGAGGTGCCAACCAAG
>JAPKEK010000114.1 GCA_028822125.1 Pseudomonadales bacterium
CCAGACAAATCAAAGCTTTTGTCTCTAAGCCAGACAAATCAAAGCTTTTGTCTCTGCTGTGAGCCGAAGATAGTCGGCGCGCGTCCTCCACTTGCTGACCAATCAGGCGCACACTTTAACTGTCGCCCCTGGACACTGAGATGTTGCTCAGATGGACCTTGAATAACGGTTCCAGATGCCCCACCCAGCGCACTATTAGCCCCCAGGCGGCCGATGGGGTAGCTATCAATGGCCGAATAGGTTTGCAGCAGTAAAGGTCTACCCCGGTCTGAATCATTAGGCATGGACCCGTGTATCATACAGGCGTTATGGATCGTTACTGATCCTGCATCGCCTTTTAGCCAGACCACCTTATCTAATTCCAGCTGTTCAATATCATCGTCCTGCATAGCGCCAGCCCACTGACCCTGATCATCATACAAATCATAGATCTGGCCCTGATGGCTTCCTGGAATAACCCCCATTGGCCCCATTTCATCATCGACAGCTTCCAGATAGACACCAATGGTCAGGGGTGAAAAATCAGTATGCGGCCAGAACAGAATATCCTGATGCCACTTGACTTCTTCGCCACCGCTCGACCACTTGTAGTTCAGTTTGCTATGGTGAAAGCGGGCGCTGCCACCCAGCAGCGCACAGGCCAACTGGGCTATTGGTCCCTGTATTGCAAATTCATGGAAGGTAGGATGCATATCTACTGGTGAAACCAGACGCCTTAATTTTGGCTGTACTGATGTGTGCCCCGGTGCAATATCGATAGCTTTGCTGGACTGCTCCAGGCTCCGGCTCGCTTCAACGAATTCAGCAGCGACCGCTCTGAGCCGATCGAGCCATTGTGACGTGATCAACTTGTCCAGAAGTAAATAACCTTCCTGGTTATACCGATCGACAAGCGCCGTATCCAATGACATATTAAGTTCGTCTAACTGCATAGGCAATATCTCCATACCCCAACCCGGCAAAACCCGCTTAACAGTATCTGCTTAGTCGGGTAATCCGAGCACTCGTTTACTGATGATATTTAATTGCACCTCATTGGTTCCGCCATAAATAGTCGCCGCCCTGTCGCGCAGCCAACCACGAGTGGAATCTAACTCGGCGTCTGTGAAGGCATCACCCGCCCAGCCAATTCCATCACTACCCCTGAGCGCTGATTTTAACGAAGAACCCTCTTTCATGAAGGTTGAACCCACATACTTAAAAATCGAGGTGGTAAAACCGGGAGCCTTCCCTGACTCTGTTTCAGCAGCCACTCTCTGGATCGTGTATTGCAAGGCTTTTTCCTGCATTACCTGCCGGGTTATCTTATCCCGAGATTCGGTGTCCGCTATTTTGCCTCGAACATCACCCCAATACCGTTTCCCTAACTGGGCATAGGTATTCAAGACGGTTGCTTTTGTTTTACTTCTGGGTGCCGGCGCAGAAGACCGTTCATACTGAAGCAGGCGCTTACCAACGGTCCAGCCTTTATTCATATCGCCCACTAAATTTCTACGCAGTGCTATGGCATTGTCAAAAAAGGTTTCACAAAAAGGCGAAGATCCAGATATTAATTTAATCGGCATAACAGTAACGCCTGGTTGGTCCATTTCCAGCAGAACAAAACTGATGCCATCATGCTTGGCTGCTTCAGGATCGGTCCGCACCAGAGCAAACATCCAGTCAGCATGCTGCGCACCGGAAGTCCATATTTTCTGACCGTTAATGACAAATTGATCACCTTCCAGAGCCGCCCGGGTTTGCAGACTGGCCAGATCTGAACCGGAACCTGGTTCGCTATAGCCCTGGCACCAGCTAACTTCTCCCGACACGATTTTCGGTAGATGCTCGCGTTTCTGCTGGTCTGTGCCAAACTCTAGCAACGTCGGGCCAATCATTGCCAGGCCCATACCGGAGGATGGTGGCAGCGCCTTTAAGGACATCATTTCTTCCTGCAACACACGATAGCGTTCACTCGTTAACGCCGCCCCTCCGTACTCCTCAGGCCACAAAGGCGCTGTCCAGCCCTTTTCAGCCATTCTCTGCCGCCAAAGACTAGCATCCTCTGTGCTGTATACAGCATGGGCATCCTCAAAGTGAAATACGCGATTACGCATGCTTTGCGGGCAATTCTTCAGCAGCCAGTCTCTGGTTTCCTGTCTGAAACTTTGTAAGGTCAACAGCACCTCCTGATCAGTACAATTTCACTCATTAGATGTTATTTCGAGCTATTCTCCAAGCCTTTTATACCAGTCTGAACGGGCCGTTGACGATCCGTATGCGGCAGCATGACCTGTTCTATCTGTTGGAAATAGTTCACAAAGGCCGTTGATACTAGTTCATCACTCGTGAAAATAATCCGCGCCGGAAACATATCATAACCTTCACCGCCTGTAGCGGTAAAAGAGCCTGTTACCAGCCGATAGGTCCTACCTATATCAAGGGGTTGTCCGGATATCGACAGATCAACTAGCCTTTGTCCTTTTGGCTTTGTGAGATCGTACTGCAATGCCAGGCCAGCATACTGAGGCAGCCCGTATTCCCTTTGCAGACCCTGTTCAACTGCGTCTTTCAGCACCGCCCCAGGCAATTCCAATACCGTAACCTTATCAAGGAAAGGAAACGTATTGAGTATCATTTCACGGGTCACCTCGCCCGCAGGCAGATCAGCTCTTATGGCGCCTGGCGTAATCATGCCTATATCTGAAGCATGGCTTTTCTTCAGGATATCAGCCAGTAAGTTGCCAATGCCGGACTCTCTGTAATAGCGTCTAATAGCCGCTCGGTCAAGGCGACCTACTACCTCCATCAGCGACGGGTGCGCGGCGCGAGCCCCTGCTATCAGCGCTGCAACCCCGGGGTGATCAGCCAGCGAATCAGCCAAAACTGGTACAAGTTCAGCTGATACCAGTTTTGGCCTGGCCGAACTGGACAGTTCGAATCTGGCTATCCCCAATTGTTTTCCCTGACCAAAAGTCTGCACAATAACGGTACCGGTGTCGGGATGAATAACGGGTTGCCAGAGACCATTATCAGAATGTCCTGAGACAATGAGATCAACGCCCTGGATAGCACCGGCAAGCTGATAGTCATCGGCTATACCTCTTTGAACTTCTGGATCAGCTTCTTTATCAGTCTGCATAGGCGCCGTTTTCCCCTGGTGGGTAAGCAGCACCACCATGTCAACCTGCGCTGACAATTCATCAACCCAGAATTGGGCGCTTGCAAGCGGGTCTCTTATCTCCAGGCCCTGCCGGTTAGCCTTCATCATGGTATTAATAAAGGCGTCTTCTCCCATCACCCCAAGTACACCTATGCGCACACCCTGCTGCTCGAGAATACAGTACTGCCTGGCAATTGGAATATCTGTTCCCGCGTAGAATATATTGGCATTGAGCACAGGAAACCGAGCCCGCTGCATGACCTTGCGCAGTACCGACCAACCATACTCAAACTCATGATTACCCAGATTAACCGCGTCAAAACCGATCTCATTATACAAATCAAAAACCAGCCTACCCTGGGTGGCTTTGGACAACGAGCCTGTAAACATATCGCCGGCGTCAAGCAGAAAACTGATTGTCGCCTGCTCACGCTTCTGTTCAATCAGGGTTGCCAATTTTGCAAGGCCACCGATTTCATTAACATCCGCTAACCAGAAAGCAGGCACGGGGTCATAAACACTCTCAATATCATTAGTGTAAAGAATAGTGACTTCCTGAGATCCGGCCTGGGCTGACACGATCATCAATAATGCGGTTAGCCGCGTGATCCATCTGATGCCAAGGCTATCCATTAGGCTTGGTTGTCAATGTCGGCATTTAATGCCGCAGCGATGGTAGAGGCAAAATAGCCCCCATCAACAGTAATTTCTACACCATTCATCCACTGGCAATCGGCCCGTGCCAGAAGCTCAACAACCGCAGCAACATCCTGCGGCTCACCAGCACGACCAGTCTGAGCGACGATCGAATCATAGCGTTCCGATCCCAGCATCTCCCTGAAATTATCCGATAGTGGTGTCCGGGTTATCCCTGGGTTAATGCAATTGACCCGTACACGCCGTCGCCTGCCCTCAGCGGAGGCCAGATAAGTATAGGCAGCAGCGCATTGTTTGGATATCTTGTACGGATCCTGGATCCAGCTCGACTTGTGCTCCTGTAACCAACGGTCTTCCTGGCCTGATGTGGCTAAAGCCAGCATGGCTGCAACCACGGGCTGGTTGTCCTGCCAGTCGCGTCCAGCGCTGGAAGCAACAATCAGTACCTGCCCACCCGGCGTTATCCTGTCGATTAACTGCTCGTTAAGAAAACGCATCCCAAAAAAATTAACCCTGATAACCTGACTCGGATCCCGTCGACACTGCGCTATTCCAGCGACATGAATCAACACGTCAACAGCAACTGGTAATAGCAATAGAGCCGCTTTAATGCTCTCTCTATCAGCGATATCACAGGTTATATTGTTCACATTAGGTTGGGTGCAGTCATTTAGATCCAGATTCCAGATAATGCAATCCGGGTCAGCCAGACGCTCTACGATCGCCAGCCCGATACCGGAAGCCCCCCCTGTCAATACAATATTCTTTACCATGTTCGCAGCTTAATTGGGGCAAACCGTTCAAGTCAATGCGTGCTATATTGCGCCTTACAATGATTCCCTTAATCCGGTTGGCAAATTGACAGGCTGTCTTGCCGTAAACCTCCTTTAACAGATAACAGACGCGATCACTATGACCCAGCATCAACAGGCTCTCATTCAGTTAACGGCCGTGCAGGCAGCGGCAAAACTCAGCGCCAGGGAGATCGCAGCGGTAGAGTACCTGGAAGCCTACATTGAACAGATTGAAGCGGTGAATCCCAATATTAACGCAGTCATCACTAAGAATTTCAGGCGGGCCAGGCAAGAAGCCAGGGCAGCCCAAAAGACCCTGAACCGGCAGCAGACGCATGGCGCCCTGCTCGGCCTGCCAATCCTGGTGAAAGACAATCAACTGACCGCAGGGATTCGTACAACCCAGGGCAGTAAGCTGTATGAGAAGCACATCCCTTCTAAAGATGCGGGTATCATTAATCGAATAAGACAGGCGGGTGGCATCATTATCGGCAAGACCAATATCCCCGAGCTCAGCATTGGTG
The DNA here is from genome assembly GCA_028822125.1 of Pseudomonadales bacterium. GTDB lineage: Bacteria > Pseudomonadota > Gammaproteobacteria > Pseudomonadales > Azotimanducaceae > UBA9926. The sequence continues at coordinate 5,118 of JAPKEK010000114.1, forward strand.
CCAATACCGTGAACACGCTATTTGGTGCCACGTGTAATCCTTACTCAGAAACGTTGACCTGTGGTGGAAGTTCCGGTGGCTCTGCAGCGGCCATAGCAACCAACATGGCAGTCCTTGCTACAGGCTCAGACCATGGCGGTAGCCTCAGGATACCGGCCAGTTTCTGCGGTGTGATCGGATATCGGGCGACACCCGGCATTGTGCCTAACGAAGAGAGAACCATCAACCACACCAATTACAGCTTGCAAGGACCCCTGTCTCGTAACATCGCCGATGCTGGCCTGCTGCTTTCGGTAATCTCACAAAGAGACCGAAGCGCCCTGGATGACCCTATGGCCTTCCCACTGGATAGTCACCAGTTCACCTCATTACCCGAACTAGACCCCAAGCAATTACGAATTGCCTTCAGCGAAGATCTAGGTGGCTTGCTGGTGTCAAACGAAGTTCGCAGCCTGTTCAGACACAGAATCAGCCAAATGAGCGGTCTGTTTAAAGTCTGTCATAAACACCCCGTCGATCTGTCAGACGCGCCCGCCACCGACTGGGCCTTACGCCAGGATGTATTCGCTACCCAGTACTATGATCAGCGAATTAAGTGGGGAGCCGATATGAACCCAAACGTCCTATCAACCTTCGATGCAGCGGTAAAGACACCATTACTCGACATCGCAAAAGCACGACGTAGACAGATTGAACTGTACCGGCATTTTACCCGCATATTTGATGAATTTGATTTACTGATAATCCCCGGCGTCAGCATTAAGCCTTTCCCATGGGCACAGCCTTATCCACAGCAAATAGATGGCCGCAAGGTAACCAACTATATGAGCTGGCTGGGACTTTCCTCGTCCCTGACCGTTGTCGGGCATCCGGTTGTTGCGATGCCTTGTGGACTTGACAAACAGGGCACGCCGTTCGGATTGCAGCTGGTCGGCAGGCCCTTTGAGGACGCCCGTCTGCTGAGCATGGCGCAGGCTATAGAAACTGCCTTCAGCAGGATACCTTCTCTGACAAAGCCACTAAGCCCATACAGCTGATAAAGGTCAGCGCCGGATAGAATCACACTGAAAACTCAAATCCTGTATAGCCATCTTCAACCACCTGGTCACAGATTTCACGGTAAGGGCCAACGCCCGCGGCATACGGCATAAAGACCCTGGGTTTACCTTTTACATTGGCGCCGAGATACCAGGACCCTCCCTTGGGAAACAGGGTTCCGTTGGCAACGTCATTAACATGACCCACCCACTGTTCCTGGGCCATCTTATCGACTGTGCAAATACGAAAACCCTTGTCCTGCATATACGTGATACAGGCCGTAATCCAGTCGACATGCTGCTCAATGGAAACAAGCATATTAGACAATACCGATGGGCTGCCCGGGCCAGTAATAGTAAACAGGTTGGGGAAACCGTTGACCGACAGGCCCAGGTAACTTTTTGGACCTTCCGACCAGGCATCGCGGAGCTTGACACCACCAGTACCAACGATGTTCATTGCCAGCAGAGCGCCTGTCATCGCATCAAACCCGGTAGCCAAAACCAGGGTATCCAATTCAACAAACTCAGCAGCCGTCTGAATGCCTGTGGCTGTAATCTGTTCTATAGGTGACTGTCTCAGGTTTAGCAATCGCACGTTAGCTCGGTTATAAGTTTCAAAATAATCGATATCGACACAGATTCTGCGGGTCCCTATAGGATGATTATCCGGGCAAAGTGCAGCTGCCGTGTGCGGATCCTTAACGACCTGCTTTATCTTGTCATGGACAAACTTCTGGA
>JAPKEK010000115.1 GCA_028822125.1 Pseudomonadales bacterium
GCCTGCCGAGTCGGCTACTGTCACTGACCGAACCGTTTTCTGGCTAGGAGCGCTGACCATGTTCATTTTATTCCCGGTTACGGTTCCGCTGGTTGCAATTCTTGCAGGGAAGGTAAAGCGCCCTTTGCACCCATTAAAGAATTGATCACTGTGTTAAATACATGGGCTGGTTTTGGTGAGAAACCACTTTGTCCGGATCCCCCCCACTTCAGCAGATGGGACTCCTGCTGTTACAGGTATTACTAATGTGGACGAGTAAGGCAGGTATAGAGCGATCTATGCACGTCTGCGTGGCTCAGGCACCTGCGGGCAAGGCCGAGGATCAGCATCATTACAGTCATTGTCCATCTAAAGGATCACCACGTTACAGTGTCTTAAATTTGAGTGAACATCAGCCATTACCATACATAACCATTCTTCGGAAAATGTGGTTTATATTCCTTATCCTCTCCAAGACTGATACGGCCGGTCGTTTCATCGCTGCGTTACAGTGTAAAACTGCTCAAAATGTTTGAGGAGGGGCATGCATGCGGTAGCGGAGGGATGGGTTTCTGCAGTCGCAGGCTGTTTGCCATCGATATACCAGCCGCTTACACTCGTTGTCAGGCGGCAATCAATATAAGGAGCAGGGCGCTTTATGGCTAAATATCAACTCAACGTAAATGGACGGGAGCTTGAAGTCGATGTCGACCCACAGATGCCTCTTTTGTGGGTGCTCCGAGATGAACTCGGCCTTATTGGTACGAAATTTGGTTGCGGGATTGCGCAATGCGGGGCCTGTACCGTCCATGTTGCCGGTAAACCGATTCGAGCCTGTGTTACGCCAGCGTCTGTTTTAACGGGTCAACCGATTCTCACAATCGAAGGCTTGGCCAATGGCACGGAACTACATCCCTTGCAACAGGCCTGGATCGACGTCGATGTTGCGCAATGTGGGTATTGTCAGTCTGGCCAGATAATGTCAGCTGCCGCATTACTTGCAGACAAGCCAAGGCCGACGGATGAGGATATAGATGCGGCTATGGTTGACAACTATTGTCGATGTGGCACTTACAACCGCATTCGTAAGGCGATCCATCTCGCCTCCGAAAATACCCCCTCTCAAATTTCGGATGCGTCGCTAGGTACCAGCGATTTCAACGTCAACGAGCAAAGTGAAGGTCAGTCATGAACTACGATAACGATGATTTCATCAGTGAATCTGGCAGAGAAACCGATCTTGTTCGTGCTGTTGAAATCGAAGTAAACAAGCTAAGAGCAACCGCCGATCAGACAGCACCGTTTGTAATAAGGAAACTGCATCGTCGGGCATTCCTGAAGCTCAGCGGCGTAGCAAGTAGTAGTCTGGTTCTCGCCGCGGTGCTACCTGGTTACGGCACTGCAGCTAAAGCAGAAGATCTCGGCAGTTTAGTCGGCTCGATTGAGCTAAATGCTTTTATCAAAGTCTCTACTGAAGGCAAAATTGTTATTTATTCGTCCAACCCAGAGATGGGTCAGGGCATCAAAACCGCCTTGCCGATGATTATCGCTGAGGAAATGGGGGCAAAGTGGGAAGATGTTGAAGTCCTGCAGTCTGATGTTGATGAGGCGCGGTTTGGTCGTCATGGCGCCGGTGGCTCTACCACTATACCCAGAACATTCGATCAAATGCGAACCATGGGAGCGTCCGCACGGGAGATGTTCATCGGAGCAGCAGCGGTCTCTATGGAGCTCCCTCGAGATGAACTGCATGCCCAGGATAGCGCTGTTTCCCACCTTTTTTCGAGCAAATCATTAACCTTTGGGGAACTTGCCGCGCTCGCTGTTAAACAACCCTTACCTGACCCAAAGAATCTTATTTTTAAGGACAAAGCTGATTACACGATTATCGGCACCTCGGTAACGGGGGTCGATAACCTCGAAATTGTGAGTGGTCTGGCATTGTTCGGTATTGATGTGCGAGTGCCCGAAATGCGATACGGAGCCTATCAGAAGTGTCCTGCATTCGGTGGCAAGGTTATTAGTGCGAACCTCGATGAAGTGAGAAAATTACCCGGCATCACCGATGCCTTTATACTGGAGGGAAACGATAATGTTCGCGAATTGTCTTCCGGAGTGGCCTTGGTTGGTACGTCTACCTGGGCAGTGTTTAATGCTAAAAAGCAACTTAGAATAGACTGGGACGAGTCCAATGCGTCAAAAGACAGTTGGACACAGATGGTCTCAAGAGCCAAGGAGGTTCACTCCCAGCCCGGAGAAACTGTCATATCGGAAACCGGTGATGTTCAGGCTAGTTACAGCAATCCTAATCACCAAACCTTCGAAGCTTTTTACCAGTACCCATTCGTTGCTCACCTATGTATGGAACCGATGAACTGTACCGCTCACTATAAGGCGGACAGTGGCCAAGGTCAGGATACTTTAGAACTATGGATTCCAACTCAGGCCCCAACCCGTGCCTACCCTGTTGCGAAGTCGTTATTTGGCCTTGAACAGGAGCAAGTCAAAATTCATCAGATGAGATTAGGCGGCAGTTTTGGTCGCCGGGTTTATAGCGAATATATATGTGAAGTTATTGCCATGTCTAAGCAGGTCGGTGCGCCGGTTAAGTTGACGTGGTCGCGGGAAGATGACTTGCAACATGATTTTTATCGTGTGGGCGGCTTTCAGTCCGTAAAAGGTAGCATTGATCGCAGCGGTAAGATTGTTGCCTTTGAAGATCATTTTATTGGTATGACCTATAAAGGTGGGCGTATCAGTGGTTCTGGCTTTCGCGCGACAGAGTTCCCCATGCTCAATCTGAAAAATACCCGAGCGACTAAGACGATGTTTGATATTCAAACGCCCTGCGGGCCCTGGCGAGCACCGGGTGCAAATACCACAGCATTTGTTATCCAAAGTTTCATCCATGAACTTGCAGTCAAAGCCGGCCGAGATCATCTCGAAGTATTGTTGGAACTCATGGGCGAACCACGCTGGTTCGATCAGGGCAATGTTCGATCACTCAATACAGGGCGTGCTGCAGATGTCATCAGGCTTGCTGCGCAAAAAGCCAATTGGGGAAGGAGTATGCCAAAGGGGCATGGCCTCGGCTTGGCTTTCCACTTTAGCCATGCAGCGCATGTAGCGGAAGTCGCTGAGGTCAGTGTCGATGCCAGCAAGAAACTCACGGTTCACAAGGTTACGGTCGCCGTGGATGTTGGCCCAATCATCAATATGAGTGGGGCAACTGCGCAGGTTGAAGGCGCTGTTATTGATGGTTTGAGTACGATGGTGGGACAGAAGATAACGATGGAGCAAGGTCGCATTCAACAATCGAATTTCCATGATTACCAGGTGCTTCGTTTACCCAATGCGCCAGAAGTCGATATTTACTTTATTCAAAGTGATAACAGTCCCACAGGATTAGGTGAGCCTGCATTACCACCACTTGCCCCCGCGATTGGTAACGCTATCTATGCCGCGACCGGAGAACGAGTACGTAAGATGCCGCTAACGGATGAGGGTTATACAATTTAAATTGATACTAGACCTAGTTCGCTCAATGACCTGACATTGTGGACTCCTTCTTATCGTTGACTGGTGAATACACTTCCAGTCTGGCACTTAGATGCCGATCAGGTGAGGAGGAGTCCATCCCATTGCTTTCGGCCACAAGCAGCTCCACGGACCACTTCGCGCGGTTCGTGCTACCCGACATAATTGGCTAAGATTTCCTCATGCTTTAGTGGGTGCACACCCAACGGATTAGGACCCCAACGCCGCCATGTACTGCGGTTAGAGGACAGGCGTCTCGCCAGGACTCTGGTGAGCGCGGTGGTCGCGATAGAGAAACATGATTGTGGAGACGAGCCCTACACAAGCAATCGCGAACAAGAGCCACATGAAGTGCGTCCACCCCCCCGGCTGATCCGCGAGACGCCCTGCGTAAGGCATGAAGGCAGCCTCCGCAGCGTAGCCCGTGGCGTCGATAAACCCGACGAGGACCCCCGAGCGTACGCCACCAAACTCAACGGAGAACACGCTCATGGGCAAGTAGTAAGCTGGGGCGACACAGACCCCGACGAGGAGGATCAGCGACAGGGCCACGCGGAAGCGGAGGGTCGAGTCGTAGGGGGCCTCGGTAATCCAGATCAGCCCTGCGATACACAAACACCCGACTACCAGGCTCGCTCCCACGAAATACGTGCGCCGCTTGCGAGTCAGGCGGTCGTAAATAAAGCCTACCAGCAAAACGGCGATCAGGGCGCCGAATGGAAACACCGTGCTCGCAGTCGCAGCCTTGCCGGCTGAAATATCGAAGCTCTGCGCCAGGTAAAGCCCCGTGAAACTGACCAGCGCCATAAGCAATGTGGTGCACATGAGGCTCGCGCAGATGAGCCAAAACCGGTCGGCTCTGGCGAAGAAGCGCAGGGTGGCGAGAAGGTCTAACGGCTTGGGCTCGTCAGCTTTGGGCGGCGCTGACGCGGACCGCTTCGGGAACCGCCACCACAAGCCGAGCACCGCCAACAAGCCCAAGCACCCCGCCGCGATCGGCACCCAGCGCCAGCCGCCTGGATATTCTGCAATGAGCGTGTCCGGACTGACTTCGCCGAGGGCGTAGATGAGGAGCAGCCCGAGTACCAGCGAGGAGATTACGACACCGGCCCGCGAGGCGGTCGAAAGGATCCCCCAGGTACGCCCATAGCTGGCCGGTGGGATCCACTGGCCGATCAGCTTGGTGAGGGCGGGCCAGCCGCCGGCTCGCAGCAGCTGGAGACAAAAAATGAAGAGCGCGAAAGCGAAGAAGCTCGCCAAGTAGCCCATGGCCATGGTCAACGAGGCCACCACCCCCAGCGCCAGGAGGAGCGTCAATCGCCCTCCAAAGCGGTCGGCGAAGAAGCCGGTGAGCAGCTTACCCGCCAGGCTGCCGAGGGCTGCGTAGCCGAGAATGTCCCCAATATCAGTCGTCGTCAAAGACAGCCCCGGATCCTCGACGAGCGCCGGGCTGACTATCGTAAAAGCCGTCCTGCAGAACATCAGCATCAAGTAGCCGATGTACATGCACACGGTGACGGTGATTAATTCTCGCCCGGGCGTTTGCATCAGCACCTTTTCGGTCTTCGGTGCCAGAGCGGCCGAGGAATTAGCAGAGGAAACACAGAGTAAGGGCCTTTGGGCGAAAGCATTTTCAGATGCCAATGGGGACGAGAAAACTCAAAGAGCTCTGTACATCAAATATAGGGCCGAACAGTTGATCAAGAATATCGTTGAGTGATTAAACAGTAGTGATGAGTAGATCCATTCGCTAACGACGCTTTTCTGGGGGTACATTTGGGGGTATCGGCGCAATCCATTGATAATTAAGTTGTTGTAAAACAATAGGTTAGGGATCATTTTTGAATTCCGTCCGCTCCGCCATATTTTTTGTAACCTATTGTTTCATAATAATTTAATTATATTATATCGATCTTATAAACGCCATTATATACGCTCATGATTACGGCACTTACAGGCGACAGGCTCTGCCACAACCAAATCGAGTCAGTTACAGACTTTCCTGATGGGGTTCGACAATCTGTATTACGATGTTCGATTCGGGCTGCTCCATAATATCAACAGATCGCACTTTAGGATGAACGTATCCCGCGATCGTCTTATGACAATCTATCCTGATACTTAAGTCGTTTGCCTCATCGACCGCTATCCCGGCAAGAGAAACAAGCGGATCATAACCAGGAAAGAATTCTTCAAGTCTTTCGCGAAGTGCCGCCCTGTTTCTATTGGGTGTCCCTTCCTGTCGACCGCCTGTTTTAAGGCCCTGTGCCATCTAGATATCTCCAAATTAGATCTAGTGCAATTCTAACACTTTGAATTAGTCACCTCTCTAGTCTGTTGAAATCCTCTCTACAATATACATCTGAACCTTCTCTGCAGTATCGCTCACCGACACCAATGCTGCCTAAGCTACGCAGACATGCATAGATGCTCTTTATATTTGATCTTGAACCCCGGCCTCGGCCTTTGGGTGACATCGTTGCTAAGTAGAATTAATCAGATCTCGCACTTAACATCACTGATAATAAAGCCCGCCCTTTATAAGAGCAGACTCTTCTATCTTTTCAAGTTAATGCCTATGCGGGTGCTTGCCGGGGTCTCTTTGCCGCTTCGACTTTTTTTGGGGGGGGGAGTGGTTACAAATAGTCATCTACATCCTCCCAAGATTCAGGTCCTCCACTATCATATCGCTTATTCCAGCGTTCGCTACCTATGAGATAGTGACAAGGAAACCAAGGCAAATGAGGCAACGGTCATTTAGGCAGCTGATACCTCTCCAGCAGGTAGACAGAACTTTATCAATGGGCTCCCTTCCCTCCCGTTATTTCAACTGCTACAGAAGAGGCCATCGTTTTTCATTGATTGGACATTGCCGTTACGTATTCATCAGTTATCTGCTTAATTGAGTTCAGAAGACCTGAACACTTTTCTGAATCCGATTTCAAATCGATATTAGAGGATTCTCCAGCTCTTTGAAGAGAGCTGGAGACTTAAACTCAACACTAGAAAGGATAGAAAGTCATTTCTACAGTTTCATTCCTTAAATCAATTATGGTTTCGCAATAGTTTATAATCCCATCTGAAACTTCATCCAATGAATAAAACTTCATTATTGTTCCCTCTCTTCTAAAAACCCCCTGGCGAGAACCACTTTCTCTTACACCTTCGTCATTAATACCCACGCCTCTTCCGTGAAAGGAGCCTTGATTGGGAACTGCAGGATTGAGAGTAACGTTATAGGTTAGGAAGACCTTTCCATATCTTCCTGCTTCTGCAGAAACATTAATAACGCCGCCTTTATCTGAAAGCTCTATAGAACTAATTTTTCCAGATAAGGTAAAAGATTCCCCTTTTAGATCGTGAG
>JAPKEK010000116.1 GCA_028822125.1 Pseudomonadales bacterium
TGCCGAGGCACTATTACTGGCCAGTGCGATCATCATTATTTATACGGCGTCCGGTGGCTTCCTGGCAATTACCTATACCGACTGGGTGCAGTTTGCCTTGCTGTTCGTTGGTATTGTCCTTGTGGGTATTCCCGTTGCCATTGCCAATGGCGGTTCCTGGAGTGCACTAACAACGAATTTACCTCCGAGCCATTTCAACCCAGTAGCTTGGGGGCTTCCCACCATGTTAGCGCTCGGTGTGTCAATCCCAATGAGTTTTTTCGTTGCAATGGATAGTTACACTCGAATGTATGCAGCAAAAAACGAAAAGACGGCAAAACGGGGCACGCTCTGGGCAGTCGTGTTTTTACTTCCTTTAGCGGCTGGCGCCGTTTGGTTAGGCTTGACGGCCGCGTTATTGTATCCAGAGGTCGCAAACAGTGCCGATATACTGACAATATTTGTGCTGGACACCTTCCCGATTGGTTTAAAGGGTTTGATCCTGGTTAGCATTCTGGCTGCGCTGATGTCAACCGCAGACATTTGTATTCTCACGGCTTCTGCTAACGGAAGTCGAGACATCTATCAGCGTTACATTAATCCGCAAGTCACAGCAAGCCAGCTATTTCGTCTAAGCATAGGGCTGGCCATCATTTTTGGCGCTGCAGCGACTTTTATGGCCTGGCAGATGCAAGATATCATCGGTATATTATTGATGGCTTTCACCATTAACTCAGCGGCGTTATTTGTACCCACCATCGCGATGGTGACATCGAAAGGGAACAGCAAGGCCGCGGCATTCTGGAGCATTGTGCTGGCGTTAGTGACAGTCATAGCATGGTATGCAGCTTCCAGGCTGGCTCTTTCACCGGTATTTACAGTTGATCCGCTTTGGCCGGGTCTTTTTGTTTCATTAACGGTCTTTACTGCCTTGAACTTCCTCCCCCATATTCTTGAGAAATCTCGACACCGGGTTCCAGGGTCTGAAACTAGGGACTAACCCAGCCTTACTCCACTTTTACTGATTCCCGCCTATAGCGAAATTTAGGAATTTCATCGTTCGCCGCCTTACGCCAAACAACAGGCGATGGTTAAAGGAAAACCGTCTGCCTTCTATACCCAACTCTAAGCTCTGCAAGCCTCGAGCTAGAAGTGTACTATTGGCAAAAACATAATAATTGAAAGAGTGAAAATCATGTCTGAATACAATCCTTTTGACAGAGGACCACACCCGGTGGGTACCCGTCAATTCAACTGGACGGATACCAATAGGAATCACAGCCTGCCAGTAGATGTATGGTACCCCGCGACGTTAGCATACAAAGGCCAAGACCTTGACCCTGCTACCCAGGACAGGTACGAGATGGTGCCCGGCATGGGTGAATCTGTTCAGCAAGCTGTTAAAGATGCTGAAGCAGAACCTGGCCAATACGCGCTGGTTATCTTCTCCCACGGTTTTGGCGGTGAACGACGCCAATCTACTTTCTTATACAGCCACCTGGCAAGTCATGGTTATGTGGTTGCTGCAATGGACCACGTAGGCAATACTACTGTCGATATGATATCCGGGAGGGGCGCTGCCGGTGACCCCGATATAATCGAGAGATTTATCCAAAGTCGCCCCATGGATGCGAGCTTCGTAATTGATCAAATGCTTGCGGGTCAATCAGGCCTGGATTTGATCCCAGATCAAGTAGGCATGTCTGGTCACAGCTTTGGTGGATGGACAACCCTTAAGACACTTGAAACTGATGAACGTATTAAAACAGTTCTACTCCTGGCCCCTGCTGGTGGTTTCACAACAATTGACCCCGACAATGTGATGGCAAAGTCCCTGAATTTTGCATGGAGACGTGAGGTTTCCACACTTTATATTGTTGCTGAGTTGGATTCGATCCTGCCCCTGGATGGCATGCAGGATCTTTACAATCGCAACCCTGAACCTAAATCCACTATTGTGCTGCTGAATGCTGATCATTTTCACTTCAACGACACCGTTGAACAAAGCCACGATGGGTTCAAGTTATTGATGGGGATGATGGCCGAAGGAATGGATGAAGATCTACGCCAAGGAATGGATACGATGCTGACCAGCATGAAACCGTCCTCAGAACTCGTCGCTGGGAGTCATGCATACGCGCTCATAAACGGTCTGGGGCTGGCACACTTTGATGGAGAACTAAGAGGTAATGAACGGGCGGAAAAATTCCTAAAAGGTGATTTAGTGTCAACTTTAGCTGAGCGCAATTTAGGAGTCCGCCGGCTCTCTCAATCCAAGTCTTGACTCAACGAAGTTCAGGGCCCTCCTAGCGAGCCCGATACATCGCAAGCCCAACAATCTTTGAACTCACAGCTACCGGCTCTAAACAGTTGTAACCGACTCTATCCAGCTGTAAATCAACGAGATCTCGCTATATACATCAATTCAATAGCCGCTTATTGAGATCTTATTAGGCCAAACGGAATCTGCTTACTGGTTTGTCATTGTATAAAACTATTAACGTCTATCCAGGCGAAAGATGAGACCAGTCTGAACCCAGTTTTCCTCCCTGTCCAAATCATACTTGGCCAGGTACGCGGCTTCCACTTTGTCTTTTTCATCCGAATCAGTCACAGGAATTGCTTTTAACTCATATAGAGAGGAGCCCAGGCGAACCCGGGCATTTGGGTCAGTCTGAATGAACTCGCTCCAGGTGGTCCCTTCCTCTGCTGTTGCGATATAGAGATCTCTCTCAATACCGACGCCCCATATATTGATCGAATAAGGGTCAGAAGAACGCCACTCTACCTGGATAGTGTCCGCTACGTTGGTCCAGGCACCGGGAGCTGCTTGAACCTGGCCCGACAATTGTCCCCCCGGGATAATTAACAGGGGTTCACCACAACCAACAATCGAAATAATAAGGATGACAAAAATCAGTGATCGCATTTCAGATTTCCTCTTTAATATGTTTTAACCTGCTATTTGCCATATGGCATACAATTTAGATCGAAATTCAATAGAACCAACCTGCGACCCGTTGGCCTGACTGGTGAACTGGGCAACCACCAAACCGGTTGAGCGATTGATACAGATAACCTGACCGTGTCGCCCGACCGCCGCATATTCTCCTTCGCCTGAATCCAATATCCACCACATGTTTTTGTAGTACTTCCATGCCTCATCGTTATACAGGTCATTATTAGAATAACGGCGTTGATCACTCTCATCTACATTGAGGGTTTCATTGATCTTAAAAGCGATTTCAACGCTTGTACCAAGTGTCATACTCAGGAGGAACAGGTTATCAACTGGCGTGCAGCAGATCGGGCCTCAGGGTCTTCAGGATATGTCCGCTTTAACCACAGCCCCCATATAGCCATGCTACCTGAGCAGAACAGCTGTGTGACATGTCATGCGCTGGGCAAGCACAGCAGCACCAGTGACAATGAAGCCAGCTGGCCACACGGCTTCTTAACCCTTCAGAATAAGCAATGCGAGTCCTGTCATGCACCTGACAGGGCGAACAACAGCTATTTGACCTGCCACCAATACCACGAATTCAGGCCATAACAAATAATTGGCTAGTCTATGAGATAGCAGCAGGACAAGAGCAACACCCTACTTTCGAAAATCGATGTCCATCTCGGATGCCAGGTAGAACATAGTGGCGTAGGCTGCCGTCAACTGGCGCATGTCGCCCGGAATGATCTTGTCGAAGGTGTCGTTCGGCGTGTGATGATAATCAAAATAGTCATTCGAATTCTGCATGAAATTGAGGGCCGGCATACCTGCCTGTCCAAGTACACTCATGTCCGATGCACCAGTGGCATCATTCGCATCACTCCACGCGATTCCGAGCGGTTCAATTAACTTGTGCATTTCCCGAACAACCGGTAGCGCATTCTCACCCACTCCAGAGATAAGGGTATGCGGGCGGCCACCACCACCATCGACTTCCGCACCGAGAAGATGCCGATCTAGGTTTTTTTTGTTGGCCTTGTAATATTCCCTGACGCCGATCAGACCAATTTCCTCCGCGGCAAACAAAAGGACACGAATGCTGCGGTTCGGGCGCTGCTCCATCTTCCCTATCATTGCAGCTGCCGCCATCATTGAGCCGACGCCGGCACCGTCATCAATTGCGCCCGTACCCTCGTCCCACGAATCCAGGTGCGCGCCGAGAACGACGTAGTTGTCGGGGTCAGAACGACCCGTGATCTCACCGATCACATTGGCCCCCTTAATGGCGGATGTGATCTGGGATGTCATATTCATTTTAAAAATAACCGGCTTGCCACGACGTAACATGTTCTGGATGAGTATGGCGTCTGGTGGAGAAATCGCAGCCGCCGGGATCTTTTTGACGCCATCCTCGTACCCATAGCCACTGCCGGTATGCGCATAACGATTATTGTCCGTGCCAACAGAGCGAATAATAATGGCCGCTGCTCCCCGTTTCGCCGCAACGACATGTCCTTGGCTACGCGCTCGTGTGCCCTTACCGTAACCGGCCATGCGGGCGTCGCCGGGTTGCGGTTCGAAGTCGGCCATACTGTAGGAAACGAAGGCAATTTTACCCTTCAGACTGATACCCTCAGGCAATGCTTGAAGCGCCTCAAAATCTGCGAATTCCACAATCTCGCCCGTAAGATCGCCGCCGGTTCCAACGCTATAACCCAGCGCAGTCAAGACGATGGTGTGGGGATAAGGCGAGACGATTTCCGCGCTCGCGTCACCGCGCTTCCAGCCGTATTCAACCGGAACATCTTCCGTCCAGACACGGTCGAAGCCAAGCTCCCGGAATTTGGCCTGGGCCCAGGCAATTGCCCGCTTGTCGCCCTCAGTGCCGACCCGGCGCGCACCAACCTCGGTCGTCAGGGACTCAACAATATCAACCGAAAGATTATCCAGCAATGCGCGTTCACGCAGTAAAACAGCGGTGTTTGCCAATGATTTCGGAATGATATCGTAGTTGACAGTGACCTCCTCAGCCACGACAATCGTCGTGGAGATCAGTGAAGTAGCCAGCAGGGCCAGTGTCGCGGCTTTTTTAGCATAAATTAATCTCGGCATCGTTTCGATCCATTTGTCCGGGGAGTGTTGGCAAAGATTCTACAGGGCCTTTGCTGAAAATTCACGTTGCCCAACGCTGCAAATCCCGCTTTGCGCAAGCGCAACCATGGAACCAAGCACACGCCTGTTTGAATTCGTCGTATTGCTAACTGACGATGGCAGCTTACATCTCAAATACCCGGTAAATAGCGCGGGTAGCCAATTCCTCACCAGGAATCCTTCATGCTCAATCTTGGAACTTCTATCATGCTAAGCTCGACGGTCATACTGCACCGCATAGTCAGACGATGAATAAACGCGATAAAGAACTGGGGATGGAATCCTGCATAACCCGCAGGGATTTCATCAGCGGTGTCGGCATTGCTCTCAGCGGTAGCCTGGCCTCGTGTACCTGGGCCAAGACCGAAGCACCACAGCAGGCCAGCGCCCTGTACCCACCAACCCGCACCGGCCTGCGCGGAAGCCACGTCGGTTCTTTCGAAGTCGCACACCAGTTGCGCAATGGCAAACGCTGGCAGCCTGCAGAAATCACCGATACACAGGAAAATTATGACCTGGTAGTGGTCGGCGGCGGCTTAAGCGGGCTTGCAGCAGCCTGGTTCTACCGGGAGCAGAAACCCAACGCACGGATTCTGATCCTCGATAACCATGACGATTTCGGCGGCCATGCCAAGCGCAATGAATTCTGGCACGGCGACCGAATGTTGCTGTCCCACGGCGGTACCATCAACATCCAGGATTTCAATCAATATGGGGTTCCCGCACAGCGCTTGATCCGCTCTCTCGGTATTACCCCGGAGCGTTACGGAGACTTCGCCGATAAGGACCTATACCCTTCCCTGGGACTCAGCCGGGGTGTTTTCTTCGGCAAGGAAACCTTCGGCACTGAGCGCCTGGTCACTGGAGAAGGTGAGCCCTCCTGGCAGGAGTACCTCGCCAGAACGCCGTTATCAACACAGGCGCGCAATGATATTGCCAAGTTACACAGAACCCGGATAGATTATCTGGCCGGCCTGAGCGACTCCGAGAAGCGAGACCGACTGCGTGCCATGAGCTACCAGGATTACCTGGTAAACCTGGTGGGATTAAAGCGCGAATCACTGGTCATACTGCAACGGGACGGCTACTGGGCGATCGGCATCGATGCCTTGTCTGCCTGGAGTGCGGCCGGAGGCGGTGCGCCCGGCACTCTTGGCCTGGGGTTATACCATGAAGCCAAAGATGAGCGTATGTATTTCCGGTTCCCGGACGGTAACGCCTCTATTGCGCGATTGCTAGTTCGCGCGATGATTCCGGCGGTTGCGCCAGGGTCTACCATGCAGGACATCGTAACAGCGCGGTTTGATTACGCCCAACTGGACCGCGCTGAAGCACCGGTTCGCGTCCGCCTGAACAGTACCGTCATCGACGTGCATCACCTGGGCGACCCAGCCTCAGCGCGCGAAGTAGAAACGACCTACGTCGAGGATGGTCGCGCCCGCCGGGTACGCGCAGGACAAATAATTCTCGCCTGTTATAACTCGGCAATCCCCTACTTATGCGAGGAATTGCCTGCAGAGCAAAAACGGGCGCTAGCGCAATCCCTGAAAGCACCCCTGGTTTACACCAGTGTGATGATCAGCAACTGGACGTCCTTCGCCAAGCTTGGTGTTCACCGTGTGCACTTCCCCGGCGGGTATTTCAATGATTTCAGACTCAGCGACCCGATCAATATCGGCGATTACCGGCACGCCCAATCCCCGCAAGACCCGATTATAGTGAACCTGTACCGGACCCCACTGGCCCCGGGCCTGA
>JAPKEK010000117.1 GCA_028822125.1 Pseudomonadales bacterium
GCAAAGGCATAATCCCGGGCGGCTTTCACCGCCATGGTAATCGAATCTGTGCCGCCGGAGGTGATATTGCCCGTGGATCCTTCAGGGCCGTGCAGCAGCCAAAGGCCCATGTCGACCACATCGCGCTCCATCTGCATCAGCGACGGAAATGCTGCCGGCCCCAGGCCGTTTTCAGACATATACAGCGTGTAAGCTTCCTTCTGGACACGAGCAACGTCTTCACCTGCATTGAATACATAAACGGCAGTCTTGCCTTCCCTCCATTTGGCATCACCCTGGCCCCGGGCAATCATATCCGGCTGCAAGGTCTCCCAGGGCGTTCCCTTTGCTGGCATGGGCAATGGCATGAGTAAATCCTCCTGGACAGATATATTGATCATAACCTGCCAAGACGCCAATGAACCAGATCTTCGCCACCCGTACCCGCGCATCTGCGCTGGTCGGCGCAACCTGCAGCAGATAATTGCAACACCCAATGCAAACAGGGTTTAATGAGCCGTTTTTGAACCTGTCGGTGAGTTCCACCGCACCTGCTGCAATCGCTTGGCAATATAGGCTCTTACTATGAATATCCAGAAACCAACCAAACTGATCAGCACCCTGCTCTTGGCTATACTGGTCAGTTATGGTTCCATGACACTAGCCGATTACTCGCGCAGCTACATGGACTCGCATCCCATGAACCACATCAACACGGATGGCGTCGAGATTGCCTATCAAGTGCTCGGCCCAGAGGATGCGGAGACGGCTGTTTTAGTCATGGGTCTGGGCGCCTCACACACGCTCTGGGGAGACGATTTTGTTCGCGGCATTATCGCTGCCGGCTACCGGGTCGTATTGATCGATAATAGAGACACCGGCGAATCCATTAAATACCCTGAAAAGGATAATCCAGTGCTGTGGTGGCAACTGCTCAAATACCGCTTAGGCATGAATGTTTCCACCACTTATCAGCTCAGCGATATGGCCGGGGATATCATTGATGTCATGGATGCACTGGAAATTGACCGGGCTCATCTAATTGGCGCATCCATGGGCGGCATGATCGCCCAGGAGATTGCAGCAGAGCATCCACAGCGGACCCAAACCCTGGTGTCTATCATGTCCACTACTTGGGCAGAGCATCTTCCTCGACCCGGCAGACAATCCACCGATGCCATCCGCAGCATGGCTGACAATGAGGATAAAGATGCCAAACGCGCCGAGTTCATGAAAAAAATGGGCTTCCACGCTGCGGCAATTCCCCGACAGGTGATGGCCATACTACGGGCTGGTGACCGTTCTGAAGCCGTCAAAACCATTACTACACCAACCCTGGTTATCCATGGCCGGGATGACCCGCTGCTTACGGTAGAACATGGCGAGCACACGGCAGAACTGATCCGCGATTCCAGGCTAGTGATCTTTGAGGGTATGGGCCATAACATGCCTGATACAGTCCGGCCAGACATCCTGCGAGAAATTGGCAAACACCTGAGCAGCAATCCTATCGCTGGACTCTGATGGCCGAGGGCCCCTCGCATTCTGCCGAGTGGCTGCCCTTGATTGCTTCTACCAGCAACCGCTGGAACGATCCCAGAAGATAAAACTGAATCCGCTACATACCGCCTAAATCGCAGCCTTTCCGTGCCAAGATCGGTCTGAGCTCACGATAAGCCGCCGGTGTCAGGCTGAGCGGGATTCTCGGGTAGAGATGGTGCACGATGTGATACTGCATGCCCATGGACCAGAGGTTACCTATCGCACTCTTAAATGCCCGAGTCTGCCCATATCGACTCTGCTTTACGCCCGGGTAATGGGGTGCCCAGCTCAGGTAGTACTGAATGTAGGTAGTGGCAATCTGCCTGGGTAGCCACCACAGCAGCACGGCTTCGATGGCATATCCACTCCAGGCCATGGCAAACAGCACCGTTAAATAAATCAACTGAAACACCAGGGCATCAATCAATATATGCGACTTTCCGATGCGCTGGAGCGCATCGGCATAGGCAGCGTTACTGGTCGATCCAGGCTGCCGGTTCATCAGGCTGCGCGAGAAAAAATCTTTATTAGAATGGGCATGGACCGGATAATCCGGGTCCAGCGCCGGCTCATTGGTATGGGCATGATGCTCAAGATGGGTGTGCTTGAGCACCCGGTAAGGTGTGCCCAAAGGGATGGGTGACAACTGCCCTACCAGTTCGTTTAACCAGCGCAGACGGCTCCCCTGCCGGCCAATAATATTGTGCTGTGCCTCATGCGACGGCAGGTAACACAGCATCACATTCAACACAGCAATGGGAAAGGCCAGCCACAATGGCATAAACCCGAGTATTACCAGAGGAAACAGCGACAGCCAGACCAGTAGGTTAATCAGGCCCCAGGCAACAGCGCCCCAGGGAACAATACGCATGTACTTGCCGGCGATGCGTCGCTCCAGGGCATCGAGTTCGTCCTCACTGAGACTATCAAGGTCAACGGTACTCATGGTTTGATCCACACCCAGCTACCGCGCAGCTGGGCGATAAGCCCGAGCTGCGCGCCGATGAACAAACCCACCCAAATGTCAGGAACGCCGACCACGGATAAGCCGACAAATGCCATTATCTGGGCTATGAGCGGCGCCAGCAGGCCAATGCCGAAGGCGATGGGTGAAAACAGGAATCCGATGATTTTCATAATTCATTCTTTCCTTATTTCTACTGGAGCCAACAAGATCATGGACCAGCCTCGCCTACAAACATACCCACTAAACAGCAGACTACGTTCTACTTTATGATAGTCAGACTCACCAAAGTATTATCAATTGCGCTTCTATACGCTTCTTAAGAACCCGAGAATAGCAACATTAGTCGCCGGTGGTGCTTCCTGCTGAACCCAATGACCCATTTTGGGAACCAGGGTCACTTCTCTGAGATCGGTCATGACCGGTTTCATCATCGATATGATGGCTTCCTGGCTGGCACCCCCTATGACAACATCAGCAGCGCCAGATATAAAGGCCGACGGAATCTGTATTACCGGGTCCAGATCTGCGGTTAAATCCCAGTTAGTATCAAAATTGCGGTAATAGTTAACGCCACCGCGAAAACCGCTCCGCGTGAATTCACTCACGTAGTAATCAAGATCGGCCTCGGTGAGCCAGTCAGGGCGCGCAAGCGGCGCACCGAGACGATCGATCCAACCGCCAGCAGAGCGTTTTGGATCAGTCACTACTGCCGGCGAGCGTGGTGTATCAGGGGAAGCATACAGGCGTGACAATACGCCCCTGGGATCGCTGTCATACTCAGCCTCGGCCACGCCACCCGTCTCGTTGTGGTAAAGGATATAAAAGAAATTGTCACCCATGGCGGCCCTGAAACTGTCCAGGGGCGCCACTTTAGCCCGCCCGCCATACGGCACGCTCATGCCAATGACGCCATTGAAACGATCAGGATGAAACAGCGCTGCATGCCAGACCACCATGGAGCCCCAGTCGTGACCTATAATGGTGGCTTTCGATTCTGCGAAGTGATCAACAATACCCACCACATCTGCGGCAAGTTTATCGATGCGGTACTCAGCTGGGTCTGCGGGCGCGCTGGAGTCACCATAGCCTCTCATATCAGGTGCAACGGCGTGGTAACCCTGCTCTGCCAGCGCTGATAGCTGATGTCGCCAGGAATACCAGGATTCAGGCCAGCCATGGATTAATAAAACCAGTGGGCCTTCGCCTGCTTCAGCAAGGCGCATGCTGATGCCGTTAGTCTGAATGTGACTGAACTTAATATCGTTCATGCTACAGATTCCATAAAGTAAATTCCCATGCTAACACAGTGCTCCGGCACAGGACATATCAATTTAACTTTGTTAACTTTAGCTCCAACGACAGCAGCCTGCTACCTGGCACCACGCCAGGCTGCATACACCAGTACAATGGCCCACAATGGGTTGCACTCACTGGCCAGGTCTCATAGATCCAGTTCAAAAAAGTGTCATGCCAAGTAGCTAGGGCGACCCACAACTGCTACCTTCATATAAGCCGATATCATCCAAATAGACTTTACTGAGCGACTGCGCCAGGTCAAAAGCCACCCGCGAGGTCAGATCGGTGAACGGAACCGTCCAGGTATGACTGAACGGCTGGTAGGACGTGGTCAGGTCAACGGTTGTCTGCCCACCACTGAGGCTCTGATACTGGTCTGCCCCGGTATCAAGATAGGCGGTCATAGTCCGCGGCGCATCGGCCCGAGCCCGGTAACACAGCTTATATTGCTGATCCTGCACCAATCTCACCAGATGATTAAGCTGCACCCGCCAAGGCTGGTCGGTCGAGACAGTGGTGATGTCGACTTCTACCCTGGCATCGACAAAATTGACCTGGCCGTTCAACTGGACCGAATCCCAGTTGCCATCACCGTCAGAAAAATCGCCACCACTACCTATGATATTACCTGGGCGCGCCGGAATAGGTGCTAGATCTGAGAAAAACATCGTGTCATTACTATATTTGCCGCTAGGATTCTGTACCTGCAGGAAATGCATGCCGCCGATGTCGGGAGCCTGATCCAATTGCACAACCACAATCTCATCCTGGCAGTTGGGCATTGCGCCGCTCTGACAGCGAATCCCGGCTGCTGCTAGACGACCATTAACGATAACCTGGGCCCCTTCGAGCACGTGCCGGCCATTCATCGTCAAGGTCAGGTCCTCCGCCAGATGAGCAATATTAATCACGCCCGATTGCTGCTGGATTTCTGCCAATGGCCAAAGTCCTGGCTGCGGGTAGGCATAACCGATGTTTCTGCCACTCCAGCCAGTGAGTGTCACCACCAGGTCCCCGGCCTGGACTGCATCAAGCAATTCAGCTTTGCTAAAGTGCCTAGTCGACTCAGCCACATCCTGGTAGATCTCGTCTCGATATACCAATGATACGGACCTGCTCTCGGCCAGCAGCCTGCCCTCGCCGCGCAAAATAATTCCAGCCTCAGTCGCTGCCCGTTCGAGTGCATCCATTATCAGCATACTGTCATCGCGACTGACTGTTTCTGGTGTCAGGGTCACCTGCCTGGCAAAGGATCCGGAGTAACCCATACTGCCTTCCACCACCATCTGCCAGATCTGGTCGGTCGCACCGGCCAGCTTCCACATATTCTCTTCCGGAAAATGATCCGGCATATCAACGATATTCATAAGGTCAATGACATTGATCCGACCCTGGGGCAGTATCATCCAGCGATCGTAAGCACCGCGCCAGGTGGGTGCATCCATACCGGTTCCCGGTGTATTAGTACTGACCAGAAACGGCATTCGATGGCAGTTCCCGCAATTTTTTTCCAGGTTGAATTCCAGGAAACCAGCTTCTGCTTTTGCGCTGAGTTTATTGTCAAAAGGCCGCTCTGGTGCCGGCGGAAACGGGAAGCTCAGGATGAACTGGCTCATTGCATCCCGATCCTCTGCATCAAGCCTGCCCGGCTTGCTTTCGTTATTATCAGGGCAGTTATCCTGGTCACACATGGTTGTAGCCAGGCCCGCATCAACCAAAAACCGGGCACAGGTTTCTTGCTTACCCAGCTCACAGTTAGGCAGGATATCACCATTGATATTAGCGGTATTGTTTCCACCAAAAGGGTCACCCGGTATACCGTCCCAGTGATAAGGCTCGCTATCCCTTAAGCCCCTGACCGGCATGGTTAGACGCGGCGGAATCTGGGTGCAGCCATCGACATCACATATGGGTGTTTTCAGCACCCACAGTAACTGGTCGGTATGACCATCCGGGTGACAGCTGGCGCAGGAAAATGTGCCAGTCGAGGAGGCACTGGCGGAATTAAAAGCCTTCCTGCCCTGTTTGAGCATGGCTTCAGTGGGATCCTCCAGGGCAATGGTGTTTTCCAATTGCGGTGCGTCTAATGCAGATAGATCAATCACGCTCACAGAATTACCCACCGCATTGAAAACCCAAGCCTTTGTTGCAACTCCCTGCTCGCCTGCCTGCAGCGCCACACCCCTTGGCACACTGCCAACAGTCACCTGCCCCAGGAGATCACCGCTAGTGGCATCTACCGTGAATAACTTATCCGAACCTGCAGCGGTGGCAACCAGTGTTTTATTATCAGCGCTGATCTGGATACCGTAGGGGGTTGCCAGTGCCAAACCAAAGTCAGGATTTTCAGGCGGCAGGGGTTCCAGATCATAAAAGATTGCATCAGTGCAGCCACTGTCTGGGCAGTCTACCCGGGTAATCTGGTTAAGAAACGCCCGGTTCTGCATTTCGCCCAGGCCATGCTTTAAGGTACCGGACCGCCCATTGGCAGTATTACGGGCATCGGCCTGGGCAATGAAAACGCGGCCATTGTCGTCCACTGTCAGGTCATACAAAAGCGTTCCCAGCCCCTCTTTGATCTCAACCAACTCATCTGTCTGGGTGTCGAAGATAAACAGATCACGATCTGGCAGATCTGGGTTCTTGACGATATCAGCATCGTAATTAAGGGAAAGCACATTATTGTTGGTAAAGGCATGCTCAACGGCATCGTAGGTACAGATATCGCCATCGATCTTCCTGGCAAGGCAGCCCGATAACTGACTCTGATTATTGGACTCAAAAGGAATCACATAAAGCCGATCATTCTTTACCAGAATCGAACGAGGATCCTGCGCCCTAATGGGCAGGTGTCCGACAACCTGGTAGCTAGCTGCATCCACGATGGCTATTTCATTGGCTGGCCCCAGCGCGACATAGGCTTTTTGGTTACTCGCAAACGCCACCCCGACAGGTTCATCAAATCGCGTTGAAAAAGTCTCGCCATCCAGATCCTGCACGGTCGCGATCACCTCATGGAAAGTTCCGCTTGCTGCATCGGTG
>JAPKEK010000118.1 GCA_028822125.1 Pseudomonadales bacterium
GGCTTTCTCATCGGCGCAGATGGCATTAATTCTGCGGTTCGCCAGCAGCTCTATCCCGACCAGGGTGATCCCCAGTTTGCCGGCCTGATGTTGTGGCGCGGTGCTACCTACAGCGATTCATTTCTCAGTGGTCGCTCGATGATCATGGCCGGTCATAACAGCCAGAAAATGGTGGTCTACCCGCTGACACCGCCAGACGAGAAAGGCCAGCAGCTCATCAACTGGGTGGCTGAGCTCAGGGTACCAAAAGACATCCTGAGGACCGATGACTGGCGTGGTAAAGGTCAGCTGAGCGAATTCGCAGACAAATTCAGGCAATGGGATTTCCCCTGGCTTAAAACCAATCAACTGTTCCATGACGCGCAAGACATCTTCAAATTCCCCATGATTGACCGCGAGCCGGTGGAACGGTGGAGCTTTGATCGCGTCACCCTGGCAGGCGATGCTGCGCATGCAATGTACCCGAACGGTTCAAATGGGGCGTCCCAGGGTATTATCGATGCCGCTACCCTGGCCCGCCAACTGCAGGGCAATGACGATGTAATCAAAGCATTAGCTGCTTACCAATCAGAACGGCTCTTCCCAACCGCTAAAATCACGCTGGATAACCGCAAGGCTGGACCCGAACGAGTGCTACAGATGGTGGAAGACCAGTGCTCCGGCGAGTGTCCGGATGAACATCACTGTGTGCCCTACGCGGATCTTGACGCAGTCAGCATGGCTTACAAAAAGCTGGCAGGGTTTGATAAAAAAACGGTTAACCAGTAGGTCGCCATGTCTAGTTCTCCAGTATTATCCAACCTCATGCATTACTACAAACTGTTAGGCCCTGGCATCTTGTTCGCTGCGACCGCCATCGGTGTGTCACACCTGGTGCAGTCTACCAGAGCAGGCGCGCTGTACGGCCTGGCTATGATGCCGATCCTGCTGATAGCCTGCACGGCCAAATATCCCAGCCTGCTAATTGGCCTGATGTATCCAGCCAGAACCGGCAAAACCCTGTTGCAGGGTTACCGAGAACAGGGCTGGTGGGCCCTGGGTACTTACCTGCTCATCTCTTTATATTCCATGTGGTTTGTCCTGGCAGCCATTGCCATCACCACCGCTGGCATGGTGCAGGCAATTACCGGCTGGGGTGCTGCTATTGAAATGGTAACAGCGACGGTACTGGCGGCTGCAATTTTGATCCTACTCAGCGGCCACTATCGAGGACTGGAACACGTCTCAAAGGTACTTATCGGTCTGCTGGCACTGCTGCTGCCCATCGCCACGATCATGGTATTGCCCCAGACTGACTTTTCCATGGCAGCGTGGACAATAAAGTCCTGGGACCTGGCCACGGTGGCATTCATCATTGCGCTGACGGGCTGGATGCCCATACCTATCGATGCTTCTGTCATGACCTCTACCTGGGCGGCAAGCCGTAATGAAAGCAAAGCCGAACAGACCACTGCCGCTGATGCCCGGCTGGATTTTAATATCGGCTACGGGCTAACGATCATCTTTGCAATTTGTTTTCTAATCCTGGGCGCGGGTGTCATACACTCAAGCGGAGCACCACCACCGTCCGCCGCTGGACCCTTTGCAGCCATGGTCATCGAATTATTCACCAGCCAACTGGGTAACTGGTCGTTTTATCTGATCGCAGCGGTGGCATTGATCACCATGTTCACCACCCTTCTCACTGTGATGGACGGACAAAGCCGCGTCGTTCTATATGCTTTGCGCACGGTGCAGCCAGACTTCTCGTTCGGGCCGGGCAGGTACTTTATAACGCTGCTCACCTATGCACTGGGAGGATTGGCTATTGTTGCCTTTTTTATGCAAGATTTTGCCACATTCATTAACTTTGCCACGAGTTTAGGCTTCTTGATAGCACCGTTAGTGGTGGTGCTGAATCATCGAGCCATGCTGGCTGCGGGTATGGCGCAAAATTCAAGGCCACTTTATTGGGGGAGCCTGACCGGTGGTGCCATGCTCTGGGCCGCCAGTGGTGTTTATTTCTATTTGATCCTGTTCGCCTGAACCAGCGGGCGGGAAACAGGTTAACCCACGGATACAAGGCGAGTGCTGCACCCATAACAGACCCACAATGCGCCTGAGATAGGGCGCATCGAAGCCTGGCAGACTACAATTTCCCTCCAGATCAACACGAGCAAACAGCAGCCTTGAATCAACTTAGGTCCGCTGAGCCATCAATCGAGGATTGATCCATTACCGCACCGGACTGTGGAGACACCCCGTCCCTTACCAGGTAAAACCAGTCTCTGAATGGCCCGATGGTGTTCTGCCATAAACTGCGATACTGGTTTTGGGTATCCGGGCCAATACCCCAGGGTGTGTACTCATCTTTTTCCGGGATGTACAGGGTGCCAAAAAGCCGATCAAAGAGACTGGTCACGGCAGCAAGGTTGGTATCCCAGTGCTTGTACAGGTAACTGTGATGCGTGTGGTGCATGGCTGGGCTCTGCAGCCAGAATTCGAGCCAGCGCGGATAACGGAATTGCACATGATAATGGCGAAACGATCCGTTAAAACCAAAAAGCAGCGAGAAAAACCCTACGTTGAAAAGCGTCGCCTGGACCATATCACTCGCCATTAGATAGGCAAACACAGCCCCCGCAGTCCCGTAACTCAGCGCAGCGCCAGCTGCCCAGATCGGTCCTGCCATGACATGCTCCCGGTAGCGGGTCAGCGGCGTTAACACCTCAGCCGAGTGATGCACTTTATGTATTGCCCAGAGAAACGGCACTTTGTGCATGGTGAAATGAATAACGTAGAATACAAAGTCATAGCAAAGCAGAATAACCAGGCTGTAGGCCAGCATCCAGGCATAGTTAACCTCAAAACCAGGTCCGTTCCCAAACAGGGTTTGCAGCAAATAAATGACCTGACGTTCCGCTGAAGGCCCGACCGTCGCGAGCAGTCCAACAACCCAGAAGGGACGCAAACAACGCTCCAGCAACCACAGTCCAACATCAACTCTTGCCGACTCATGAGTATAGATTGCCCTGGGGAACAGGAAGGCCAGGTAACCTGCCTTGACTTCCCGTCCGGACGCGTTTTCTGTACCATGACCATCCCTTATAAACCAGATAAAGGAAGCGATGAGCAGGGTTAACAACAGCACATGCCAACGCAGATCATTGGGAACATTGGCAGATAACACTTCCCAGGCTGCCTGGCTGATCTCGGTTAGAGGCCCTGTAATTTCATCGCGACTGCTCGGCACAGCAATTCACCCGTGTGATTTACCCTGTTAAAACACCTTACTTGCATTGAACATAATACAGCAATCCTTTTCCCTGCTTACTACCCAGCCAACCCAGGACTTTCACCTGCCACTGCCTCTTGAAGCCCGTGTTCAGGCAGGTTGCATGCAGTCTTATACCAGTCTCACGGCCAGCTCCCAGACACCCCGACTGGCCAGCCCGAGCCTGAACCGGGGCGTTTGGCGCAGTTCAATCGTTTTTACCCTGGCCAGTAAACTGGAAAAAGTAATCTCCATATTGAGCCGGGCAAGATTGTTGCCCAGACAGAGATGAGCGCCACGACCAAAGCCAAGATGTCGATTAGGATAACGATTGATATCAAAGCGGTCCGCATCGGAAAACTGCCGCGGATCCCGGTTAGCTGATCCATAAAGCAAACCAAACTTAGTACCTTTTGGAAATGGTATGTCCATGACCTCGCAGTCGACGCTGGCATAACGGTGAAAGAACGGCAAAGGCGAATCATAGCGAATCATTTCCTGTACAGCAGCTGGGGCTTGCGCCGGGTTGCTGCGTAAACTATCTAGCTGATCCGGATGATTCAACAGGCCAATCATGCCGTTACCCAGCACATCGATGGTGGATCCATGACCCCCGGCTAAAATCAGCATACTGGTCGATATCAATTCATCTTCACTAAGCTTACCGGCATCTCTTGCCGAGATCAGACGAGTGAGCAGATCCTTGCCTGGCCTGCGACCGCGCCGGGCTATCAAATCTTTCAGATATAAGCCGAACTCTGCTGTTGCCTGCTCTGCCAGTTGTTTGCGAACTTCGCTGCGATCGGCATCGAAATACTGAACGATGTTTTCCGACCAGATGCGCAGCATAGGGCAATCTTCATCCGGAACGCCCAGCACATGGCCAATGACATAACCCGGTATATGGATTGCAAAGTCACTTATAAAATCGATATCATTTTTTTCCAGCAATGCGTCAAGCAGCCTGTCTACCGTCTGCTGAATCGTGCTTCGGTACTGTGCCACCCATGAGCGGGTGAATTCCTGCAGGACGATCATGCGCAACCGCCGGTGTAATTCACCATCGCGTTCCAGCATGCTGAACTGCACAAAACGCTCATGGTTCGGCATATCGTGAAAATTAGCCAGGTGCTGCTGCTCAGCGACATAATCGGCTGGCATGAATGCCTCAAGTGAACGAACCATCCTGCCATCACGGGCCACACCCTCTACGTCCTGGTAGCGGGAAAGTAGGTAAACGTTCATGTCTTCGTAGTAAAAAGGTTCTTCAAGGTCACGCAACTGTGCATAAACGCCATACGGGTTCTCTGCGAAGCTTTGCTGTCCTGGCTGGAATGCTGCCTGAATTGCTTTGTGCTGGTAGCTTGAGATGGGCATGCTTCTCCACTAACGAGGACGCTGGATGTTTTTAGCAAACAACTTCTAAGAGAAGTATCTCTCGATCATCACAGTAAGTCGACTGACCGAATTAGCCTGATGCTATGAACTTAAGCCACGCCCCAGCCATCGCAATCAGCAGATACAAACTACAACGCAGCTAAAATAGCTGCACAGGTGGTCAGTAAAGCCAAACCCATCATTAGTACTAACGCTTTTAAGATCTCACCCTAGTCGCATACGCTCAGGCTTACAGGGTATCCTCGGACCCTTAGCGCCGTCGCCAGTATTCGGCCGGATGAGCATCTGGATTGACTACAATACCGTCTTCTAAAACATCCAGGGGGTCTCGACCATCTACACCAATGCCAAATGGATGATAACCCAGCAATCGTCTGAGTTTACGGGGCATCTGCCTGACGACTTCCGGTGGAATAGCGAGAAGCTGAATCTCCTGGGGACGTAGGTAACTCACCTGATGGCTGATAAAAAATCCCATCCGTTCCTGGTCCCGGGTGACATTGGCTCCGCCGCCGTGCCACATACCGCCCTCCCACAGAACCATGCTGCCGGATTTCATTTCAATCTGTATTGGCACTACGCTCTGGTCCACCGCACGTGTCCAGCTATGGCTATACGGAACCAGGTGGGTGGCACCGTTGCCCTTCGTGAAATCATCGAAAGCAATCAGAGCATTACATAAAAATGAAGGATGCGGTCTTGGAATAGGCCATAAGCCATCGTCCTGGTGAAGGAACTGCTTGGTTTCACCTGGCAGTGTATTAAACAGGGTTGTGATATTAATCTGATTGTACCTGCCGATCACCCCGTCTACGATGGCTCGCAGCCTGGGATCCAGAAAAACGCCGTCTGCTACCCGGGTTTTGGCAAGCAGGTTGTGCGCTCGCCACGTTCGCCCGGTTTCGGTACCGATAGCGCGCATCTCAGTTATTGGCACATCGCTATTAAATGCCGACCGAATGGTTGCCACAGCCTGCTGGGTCAGGAAATCCTCAACCAGCGCAAAGCCCTGCTTGCGGATCTTGCCGACCACAGCACCGATATCCAAACCGTCAATAATCACATTGGTCTGATCTACCGGATCGTATGGGTTCTGCATCAACCTGCCCCTGTTTAATCCAGATCACTGTACTATGATCAGGCTAGCGGCGAAGTGCAACCCTGATGAACACGCGGATGGTATCCTGAAGATGCCAACTATCATTGCATGCCTGTCAAACGGCCATGATTGAAAGACATCAGCTAAACCATCGCCTCTGGCTTTAAGTTGAGATCGTTTTGACCCGGGCTGCAAAACGTGGTTTATTGCCGCTTGTTCATGCCGTCTTCTACTTTTTATTTTACCAATTACTCGCTTGCGCGGAGATGGCCTACCTCGAATCAAGATAGAATTCCAAAATCGAGCAGTTCAAGGTTTTATTCCACCATCGACTGGCTGCATAGCTGGCGTCGTTGGAATTGAAGTAACCCAGTTAATGGAGGTTGGAGCGTGGCAGAAGTCAGCACCGAGGAAGATCCCAGCGCTGAAACCCCCTTGAGCGTGCGCGAACGACTGGCCTATAGCTTTTTCAACGGCGCCGATTACCTGTTGAAGAACATCATCGGCAAATACATGTTCTTCTTTTACACCACCACTTTTGCCATCAACCCACTGTGGCTTGCATTTGGACAACCGCTGTTAAAGATCCTTGATGTGGTCACCGACCCCCTGGTGGGCGAATGGTCGGATCGCACTCGCAGCCGCATGGGTAAACGAAGACCCTGGATCCTGTTTGGCTCCATTGCCCTGGGAATCCTCTTCCCTTTGAGCTGGATGCCTACCTTTGTCATGTTCTGGGATCCGGCACCCACAGCCCTGTCAATTTTCATATACTTTCTGATATTTAAAGCCCTGTACTACGTCAGCCACACCGTTGCCGTGGTGCCCTACTATGCCCTTGGTGCTGAGCTTTCCAGGGATTATCAGGAGCGTACCCGAATCGTAGGCTGGCGGCATTTCGTCGGCGCGCCGATGACCATATTGGCAACCCTGCCCTTCGTTTTTGCGACCAACCCCGAATATTTTACTGATGAAGCAACCGGTGTCGCCGTGGTCATGTGTGGCGTAGGCGTGATCATCATCAG
>JAPKEK010000119.1 GCA_028822125.1 Pseudomonadales bacterium
AGAATAAAGATGAAATAAAACTAAAAAAGTTGAAAGGGAGCAATAGCTCCCTTTTTTTACATAATAAATTTATGAGCTTCATAAAAAATAAGAAAGGATTTTTAGTAGGCATTGTTTCTGCCATCGCTATAATGTGCTTGCCTGCTCGAGAATCTTAATCAAAGGGAGCCTCCGTATGTAAGGTCATGCTGACGGCTGCCAGGTTTTGCACTGCTATCTCTATGCGTATCCTGAACTCCGGTCGAATCAGCGGTATGTGCTAATGCCGACTGGTATACCCTACCGGACCTTAATGAGGACTCCCCGCATGGATTGAGGGGCAGAAAAATAACCAGACAAGACTTCACCTTTTTTTGGAGATCTAAATGTCGCGTTCTTGGCTTTTGATTCTGGTTTGCTGTATACCTGTTTGCTCTGGACAAAGTGTCGAATCCATATTCTCCACGCAATATGAAATCCAGACGGTTTTACGCATAGAGGGCGCTCTGGCTGCTGCTCAGGGAGATTTAGCCATCATTCCAAAGCAGGCGGCTAATGAAATCAGCGCTTCAGCCTCAACAATGCCCTTCAGTAACCTGGAACTGCAAAGCGAAAAAGCCATTGTCCAGCACCGTATGGTGGCGCTGCTCAACGTCTGGGGCCGAACCTTATCTCCAATGGCGCGGGAATACATTCATTATGGTGCAACCACTGTTGATATCTATGATACTACCCTAATCCTGCAATTATTGGCTGCGTCAGATGTCCTTGATAAGCAAATGTGCCAGCTCGAACAGACCCTGATTTCCCTTTCGTCAGCACACAAAAATACGATCATGGTAGGACGGACACTGGGTCAGCATGCTCTACCCATTACTTTTGGAAAGAAAATGAGTACCTGGCTGGGGGAAAACGCCCGGCATCGACAGAGACTGGGCCAGATTTCAGCTCGCCTAAGACGAAGCGCTATCCTTAAAGGTGCAGTTGGTAGTTACTTGGGCTTAGGCCCAAAAGCTATTTCACTGGAAAAGCTGTTTTCACAAAAACTTGGACTGGACACGCCCTACGCTTCCGACTGGCATGCAAACCGGGATCTCATCGCCGAGTACGCTCTATTTCTTGCGCTTGTCAGTAAAACATGGGGCCACCTTGGTTCAGAACTGTTTCTACTGCAATCGACTGATATAGGGGAAACCCTCGAATTTAGATCTGCCACATCAATCGGCAGCAGTACCATGCCGCATAAAGTTAACCCAAGTAAATCAGAGGCCTTAATTCAGGCCAGTAGATCCATTCCCAGACTCGCTGAGGTGGTGCTCGATGATATGGTCAACATTTTTGAAAGAGATAACACGAGTCGACCCAATAAAGTCCTGGCCGACATCAGCATAGCCAGCAGCAAACAGCTTGCCATCGCCCACAGACTGCTGAAGAAACTGATTGTCCGCCCGCAGATGATGCTAAACAATTTAAACAGGACCGGGCAGTTGATTATGGCGCAACGGCTTACATTTGCACTCGCCAAAAAATTAGGCAAAACCACGGCAAATGATAAAATCCGACACATTGCCCGAACTGCACTTGCGCAGAATATCGATCTTAGAACAGCCTTTCTCAATTCCGGATTAAGTGAACAATTAACCCCTTTACAG
This sequence comes from Pseudomonadales bacterium, assembly GCA_028822125.1. Classification (GTDB taxonomy): domain Bacteria; phylum Pseudomonadota; class Gammaproteobacteria; order Pseudomonadales; family Azotimanducaceae; genus UBA9926. Next base: position 1,632 of record JAPKEK010000119.1, read on the forward strand.
CTTGATGAACTGCTCGATCCCACTACCTACCTGGGCCAGGCAGTCGAGCAAGTCGAAGCTGTCATAGCTGAAGTGCGCGCCGTAGAGGCAACCAATTGCAAGTAGGCCGAACCCTTCTACAACGCCCAGCGCTTGTAATCTGTTCTCTGCTGACACTATCTGTTGCCGATATTTACCCAAGCCGGGCCGATATAATCCAAGGTAGTCACAACTTCACGTTCCGAGCCTGGGCAGGCAAACCTATAACTGTTTTCTATACCTTACCGGACCCAATAAACGAACAGACTCCGATTGTTTTTGTTATGCACAGAGCCAATCGCACCGCTGAACTGGTCGTTGGCGATAGTACCCGGTGTAGGGCACAATAATAGGAGCATGACCCGTATCGCAGCACCGCTGCTTCTGAATGGACCCGCTAATATCCATGAATAAAAATAGACTCCCTACCATTTTGATGATACTTAGCATCTGTAGTCTGGCCCAGGCAGGCCTAAGTAAGGCGACGTCTAGCAGTGGCATGGCATCCACAGCACATCCTCTAGCGACGCATGCAGCCCAGTCTATTTATAAGATTGGGGGGAACAGTATTGATGCTGCCATAGCAGCCTCTTTGACACTTTCTGTAGTCGAGCCTTCAATGAGCGGCTTAGGTGGCAGGGCTCAGGCCATTGTCAGATATCCTGATGGACGCTTTCAGGGTTACAACGGCATGACAGAAATACCCAGAGGATTTGTTGTTCAGTCTAAAATGGCTAACTCCGGCTATACCACAGTAGCAACGCCTGGGCTGCTAGCTTTATTGCAGGTACTACATGAAAATCACGGTTCTCTGCCTTTCCAGAGACTCGTTCAGCCGGCCATAGAGCACGCTCAAAAAGGCTTTGCCGTTTTGCCCGGAGAGGCGCTAAGGCACCAGCGTAGCGTAAAAATATTAATCCGAGATCCAGGTATAACCCAAGCCTACCTAAGCAGGCGTAAAACAGCCGTTAAAGCCGGTGACATTCTCAAACAACCCACCCTGGCACTGACGCTAACCCGATTGAGTGATTTTGGACCTGATGACTTCTATCAGGGTCAAATTGCCAGAGAAATCAGTACGGACATGGCCAGAAATGGTGGTTTCATAACCCTCGATGACTTACGGGCCTACCAAGTCTTACCCGGGCGGTATATTCATTTCCCTTACCGCAATTATGAGATTCACACGCTAGCGGCTCCTGCGGGCGGTGGTCTGGTTGCCAAAGCAATGATGCTACTCGCCCAATATGATGTAAGCAGCCTCAGTGATCGATCGTGGGCACTATTAATGGCCCAGGCTCTGGCTCTGAGCATCGAATCCATGGCTGATGATTATTACGAGACGGACCTTGACCAGTTAACGGACGCTTCCTGGGCCAGACAACGCTTGAAACGAATACGTCTGCCTGTACTGACAGACAGTGTTAATGCCAGTCCAACAGAAATCAGCTCAAATAAACCAAGCGCAGACTCTCTAGCTACCGAACGTGGCCATACCAGTCATTTTGTGACTGCAGATTGCTCTGGTTTAGCCCTCTCCATGACCCAAACGCTGGGGCCCTTGTTTGGAGCCAAGGTCGCCACTGCCAGTCTTGGTTTCCCCTATGCAGCGACCATGGGAGGCTATTTGAGAACCGGCCGGCAAGACCCGGGAAGCCGCCCACGCACGGCCATTGCCCCGGTTGTAGTCACCCTGAATCAAAAAATTGTTCTCGCGCTGGGTGCTGCTGGCGGGATAAAAATACCCTCTGCTATTGTTCAGGCACTATCTCGGTACATCGACCAGGGTAAAAATATTCAAGATGCTCTGGAACTGCCCCGCGTGCACCCCGCATCTACCATCGATAAGAACCATAAACGACAAGTGCCACTGGAACATTTTCAAGCCGAAACCACCATAGGCGGCTGGACACCTGCCGATGTTGGCAGCTGGCGTAGAGCAGGCTTTGAGGTGACTGAAATTAATAACGAAGCCTCGTTCGCTAGGATTCATGCTCTGGAAAGAAAAAATAATACTTTAACCGGGGCTGCCGATCCGGACTGGGAAGGATCCGCTCTGCCCAGCTTGGAATGTGAGCCAGGTGCAATTTCGAAAATCCTGGAGTGATAGCTTCGAGCCGTCTTGCACGCCCCTACCTGCTAATGCGCCGACAACAAGATCATCGGTGAACCACTTGTTACTTTGCCTATCACTGATGCAGCATAACCCGCCTGTTTAAGCGCCGCCAGGCAGGTAGCAACTTTATCAGCAGAAATGCCCGCCAGTAATCCGCCTGAAGTCTGCGGATCGAAAAGCAGCTCAAATTTCGCATAACTATCCAGATCAGCCTGCTTTACCTGCGTTAACTGCAGTAATGCACTCTGCCTGTTGGCCTCATGTAAGGTGCTTTTTATGCCCTCGACAGCAATCGTATTAACAGCGCCAGGCAGCACCGGGATAGACGCTATTTCGATTTCCGCGGTCATATTACTGGCGATGAGCATTTCTCCCAGGTGACCTGCCAGGCCGAATCCGGTCACGTCCGTCATACCATGGACATCGTGGGCTAGAAAAATCCCGGCGGCACGCCGACTGGACTGGCTCATCGCATCTATCGCTGACTGAATATACCCACCCTCGACCTTGCCCTGCATATTCGCGGCAAACAGGGTGCCTATACCCAGAGGTTGACTCAAAATCAGCACATCATCGTGCAGCAATCCTGATTTACGGACCTCAGCACCTTCTGCTACTAAACCATTCACAGCAAAACCAACTGACAACTCCAGACCTTCACTGCTATGGCCGCCTATCAGTACCCCACCCTCGTCGGCAATCTGATCAAGTGCGCCACTCAACAGCTGGCGCAACAGATTCCGAGAGGGTCGGGGCTTGGCAAATGGCAAGCTCAGGTTTGCCATCAACGTGGCGACCGTGCCCCCCATCGCATAGATATCGCTGACAGCATGGATCACCGCTATCCTGGCCAGCAGATAGGGGTCATCTAAAAACGAGCGAAAAGAGTCGATGGAGTGCAGCAGGTAATATCCAGCTGGGGGAGAGAACAATGCTGCATCGTCCCTGGCTGAATCCGGCGCCAGTTCCTTGAGCACTTCACTGAGAATTTCCGAGGTGACTTTTGATCCGCAACCACCACATTGCATCTGACCATCAAATTCAGCCAGCAGACCCGGCTTCTTATCGGTTTCTGCCATGGCTGGCAAGACACGAAACCGGTCCATAAATCGTCGATCAATCCAATCCTTCCAGGTCCAGCAGAGTGGGCCCTGAGCTGCAAAGGCCCCCTTGACAGCAACCGCGCTGCGCTTGCCAGTGGAAATCAAAGATAGAAAAGATCGCTGTGGTTTAAAAGCCTGCGTGCGTCCACCTTGTATAAAACTGACGATATTTCGAAATAATGGCTCGCCCTGGCGGACCGCAAAAACACCCGCCTTCGGCCTTGGATAATCAACCACCTGGGCAGTGTCACCTGCGCCAAAAATATGCGGGTGACTGAGGCTTTGCAGGCTGGCATTAACAGCCATATAGCCATTGTCATCGGTTGCAACGCCGGCACCGGCTAACCATCGCTGAGGGGCTGCATTGGTCACCCAGAAAACCTTCTGCGCTTTTATCAAAGAACCTGTATCTGACGTTAATACACCCTGCTCAAACTCAGCCGCGGTAAAGTTCTCGTGCAACACGATATGAGCATCATCCAACTCCCGCCTGAAACGTCGCTTTATCGCCGCGGAATAGCCTGGCAGCAGACCCGGTGGAGAAGTACATAGATGTATCTGACCTCCTAGCTGGCTTATCCTGCCTGGCTGCTCAGCCTCAAGACGGTGCGCTATGGACAAACACAGCTCTACCCCCGCAGCACCCCCACCAACCACTGCGATGGGGTCAACCGTGTCCAGCTCTGCTAGAAACCCCTTCCATTGAGCTATAAACGAACCTATTGGTTTTACAGCAATCAAGTCAGGGGATGTGCTGCGCAAACCCGCCAAATCAGGTGTAATACCGATATCGATGGATAATACGTCGAACTCAATAGGGGGACGGCCAGTAATGTAGACTTTATTGGCTTGAGGATCGAGACCCGTCACATTACCCTGGATAAGCCCTGTCCCGGCAAACCGGCACAAGGGATCCAGCTCAATGTGGATTTCCTCTTCCCGATAATGACCTGCGACATAGCCCGGTAACATGCCTGAATAAGGGGTTCGTCGATCTGGGCTTATTAACGTCACCTGCAGGCCAGGAACGGGATTCATGCCCAGCATGCGCAGCACAATGACATGGCTATGGCCTCCACCAAGCAAAACCAGGTGCCGGGCAATTGGGACAACTGTGTTCACGAAGGGTTTTCTATGTTAGCACGACAATAATCGCCTAGTTCATTGATGGCCTGATCTGCTTCGGGTATACGCCCAGCAAAGAGGTGGAACACATGCACCATTTTAGGCCAGACCTTCAGCGCTGCAGAGCCGCCCAGCTCGATCACTTTATCGACCAGGCGCTCCGAGTCACTATTGAGAATTTCAGTGCTACCGACATGAACCAGCATCGGTGGTAAATCATTCAAGTCGGCAAACAAGGGGGAAGCCAGTGGCGCTGTCGCTTCTCTGCCGGAGAGATAACACTCAGCCCAGGCGGCCAGCGCCGGCCGGGTCAGCATTGGGTCAGTGGCCTTATTGTCGATATAGGATTTGCCGCTGAGCGTTAAATCAACCCAGGGTGAGATCAGAATTGCGGCTGCCGGCAGGTCGGTGCCTAAGTTTTTCAGGTTAAGCAGCGTTGCCAGTACCAGCCCGCCGCCGGCCGAATCGCCGCCTATAACTATTTTATCAGCAGCGTAACCCTGGCTGAGCAGCCACTCAAATACTGCGGTGGCGTCTTCCAAAGCCGCTGGAAAGGGTGTTTCCGGGGCTAACCGGTAGTTTACCATGAGTACCCGCATGCCACTGGCTCTGGCAAGACGCCAGGACAGATTGCGATGCGCTACGGCATCGCCCATCACATAACCGCCACCATGGAAATATAATAGTACAGCCGAGGTGCTTGCTTGTTCAGGGCTAACCCACTCGCAGCTGACCTGGTTAACCTGGCACGCTTCGAAGGAGACGCCCGCCGGTG
>JAPKEK010000120.1 GCA_028822125.1 Pseudomonadales bacterium
TACCGAGTCAGTTATTCAAGCGATGACAGCCATAACAGTCCTCCCGGATAGGTTCAAACGTGGATCTAACTTCCAGGAATCATGGTTCGCGCAGCTAAGCCGCACTGTTTAAAATAGCTCGGTTTAAAATAAGTTGTTTAAAACAACTCACTTAAAAAAGGCCGAAGAATCGTCTCTTATGTTTTTTCTCGCATTTCGAGAGTTGCTGGCTGTAGCTATTGCTTCGCCCTGCCACTTTGCTTGCTACGTTTTTCAGCCACTGTTTGTTGCGGTAAGTACCCTTTGCAAACCCGCCGTGGCCCTCATGATAGGAAAGATATAGATTATAAGTATCATTCTTGGCGATCCTGTTTCGCTTACTACTCTGGTCAATGTACCAACCGATAAAATCAACAGCGTCCTTAAAACTGTTCCTATCAGCAGCCCAGCGGCCTGTGGCTTTCTTATACATATTCCATGTCCCATCTATCGCCTGGGCATAGCCTTTAGCACTGGCCGGTCGGGGACCTGGAATTATCCACAGGATCTTTTTCCTGGGGGGTTTCGCTTTGGCTTTGAAACTGGATTCCTGATGAATGATAGCCAGCATCACCGGAATCGGCGCTCCCCAGCGCCTGGCTGATTTGCCGGCGGCTTTATACCAGGTCTTCTGTTGATCAAAAACTGCGCAGATATCATCAATATTCTGAGGCTGTTTAGCAGCGCAACCTGTTAACAGAAATATTGCGATCAGTGGTACTACACCTATTCTACATACTCTGTAATTCATGGTTTATTCTCAGTCAATATCCGATTCAATTCATCCTCATCAATAATTCTAATATTCAGCGCCTGGGCCTTAGCTAATTTGGACCCCGCATTCTCCCCGGCTACTAAACAATCAGTTTTAGACGAAACCGACCCAGAAACCTTAGCTCCGATGCTTTGTAACTTTCGTTTAAGTTCTGCCCTTGTCGAGACAAGCAACGTACCAGTAAGCACCCAAGTTTGCCCCGTTAATGGTTTTTCCTGATCACTACCTACTATATCAGGCCAGTGCACGCCAGATTCGAGCAATCGATCAATCACATCATTATTTTTGCTCTGCTCGAAGAAGCGACGTACTTTTTCCGCTACGATCGGCCCGATATCCGGGACAGCCTGAAGCGTTTCCTCGTCTGCTATTCGTAGTCGCTGCAAGTCGCAAAAATGATGCGCCAGGCCAGCCGCCGTGGCTTCTCCCACTTCCTGAATACCCAGGGCATAAATGAATCGCTGTAGGCTGGTCTGTTTAGACTTATCCAGGGCCTGTAAAAGGTTATTAGCAGACAATGGCGCCATACGTTCCAGGTCAACCAGTCGATCGAACTCCAAATCATAAAGGTCAGCAGGATTCTCAACCAGGCCTGCCTCTATCAACTGGCCTACCAGCTTCTCCCCGAGTCCATCAATATCCATTGCCAACCGGGAAGCAAAATGGCGTACGCTTTCTTTCCGCTGGGCCGAACATATCAGGCCACCAACACATCGAAGGGCAACTTCATTACCTGATTTTTCAAGATCAGACCCGCACGCCGGACAGGTTTCAGGCTGTTGTATTGGCAGAGCATTTCCCGGTCTTCTATCCAGGATAACCGACACTATTTTTGGAATAACATCACCTGCCCGTTCGATCACAACGGTATCGCCGATCAGCACATCCAGTCTTTCAATTTCATCGAAGTTATGCAAAGTTGCGTTGCTGATAGTGACACCGCCTACCTGCACCGGTTCCAGTCTGGCGACTGGCGTGATAGCCCCGGTGCGACCCACCTGGAATTCGACAGCATTGAGTCGGGTCAGCCCCTGCTCTGCTGGAAATTTACGAGCAACAGCCCAGCGCGGTGTCCTGCTGCGCATGCCCAGCTGCTGCTGTAAATCCAAGCCGTTGACCTTAAAAACAATGCCATCTATATCATAGTTGAGATCGGCTCGTTTCCGCCTGAGTTGTTCATAATAAGCAATACACTGACGACTTCCGCTGACCACCTTGCTGAGTGGATTAATGCGAAAACCCCACTGCTGCAATTGTTTCAGAATCGCGAAATGCCCTCCTGACAGGCCCTCCCCCTCGACCAGACCCACGCTGTAACAATACATTGTCAGTCGCCTGTTGGCGGTAAGCCGGCTGTCCAGCTGCCTGAGCGAGCCAGCTGCAGCATTTCTCGAATTTGCGAATGGATTATCACCCTTTTTAACTTGCTGAATATTCAGGTCTGTAAACACGGATTTCGAAATATAGACCTCGCCACGTACTTCCAGTTTTTCAGGAAAACCAGTTCCTCTCAAAACCAGCGGTACCGATTCAATCGTGCGCACATTCTGGGTAACATCCTCTCCAGTCAGGCCATCGCCGCGGGTTGCTGCCCGGGCCAGTTGCCCCTGTTCATAAAGCAGACTGATGGCGACCCCATCAATCTTCGGCTCGCAGGCGTATTGAATGGGCGACGACGTATCCAGCAAAGCAGACACTTGCAGATCAAAGTCTATGACATCAGCATCAGAAAACGCCTTATCCAGTGATAGCATGGGTAGTTGATGGGTAACCTGCTGGAATCCCTCCAGCGGAACTGAGCCCACTCGCTGGCTTGGAGAATGTGCCACCACAAGCTCAGGATACTCTGCCTCCAGTCGTACTAACTGCTGGAATATAGCATCATATTCAGCATCAGAGATCTCTGGCTGATCCAGCGTATGGTATAGATAGTTATGATGATTAAGCTGCTCGCGGAGCGCTTCAACCTGGCTTAACACCGCGTTGGACACCACAGCTTAACTCGACCGACGATCTTGATATTCCTGCAGACTCTGTCTTCGGTCTTCAATGCTTTGCGCTGTCATCTCGCTCCGGGTCTCGTCGCACAATTGACAAGCAAGATCCTCGGCGAGCCGACTTCCCGCATTCAGCATCTGATGAAAACAGGCCAGGGGTTGTTCAAGTTCATGAGCACGCATAAACAGGGTGACACCTGGGGTGACAAGCTCCTGTATCTTTTCCAGGTCAAAACTACCGGGTTCAACGGCGTTAGTCAGACTGAACTGAACCACGCCATTTTCGTCCTGGCAATGGAAGATATTCATGTCTCCATAAGCGAAACCCAGACTCAGCAGGGATTCAAGCAGGGGCTGGCCATGGATTTCTCCCAGCACATTTATGACCACATATTTTTCCTCTGGGCGGTCCTCATCCGCGGCGGATTCTGCTATGTGTTCCTGCGACGGCTGTTCAGATTCATCGTCAGTACCCAGAAAATGGTGCTTTTTTTGATCTTTGGATACCAACTTTGGATCCGGATTGTTATCAGCTTTCTGTTCTGATGCCGGCGAGACAGGCACCGATCCCCGTTCGGCCATCTTGGTTGATAATGCTGAATCAGCTATTTTTTTGATCGCATTTGGAGGCGGGCTGGCCACAGGAATGCTGGAAGCGCCTACTTTGATTATCCTGGCACCACCATTAGGTAGTTCAGCTTTTAATAACGACAGATCGTTGTGATCAGCATCCAAGCTGCTCGAGGACATAAAGGACTTATCCAGCTTGACCCTTAGCCGATCGGAATCGGTCCACATACGCCAGATTCCATGTAGCAGGACCAGTGCCACTAAAACAATTCCAACTATAATTAACCACTCTCGAAAACCAAAATCCACAATGACCTCTTCTTATTTGCCTTTGTCGTCTTTGATCAAACAGCCGCCATAGCGACAGCTTCCTCCACATCTACCGATACTAATCGCGACACTCCCGGCTCATGCATGGTAACCCCCATCAGTTGATCGGCCATCTCCATGGCCACCTTATTATGGGTAATAAAAATGAACTGTACGGTGCGCGACATTTCTTTTACCAGATCAGAATAGCGCTGCACATTTGCATCGTCCAGTGGTGCGTCAACTTCATCCAACAGACAAAATGGAGCAGGATTCAGGCTGAAAATAGAGAATACCAGTGCAATCGCAGTCAATGCCTTTTCACCTCCCGAAAGCAGGTGAATACTGGAATTACGCTTTCCAGGCGGGCGAGCCATCAAGCCAACACCCGTATCAAGCAGATCCTCTCCGGTCATTTCCAGGTAGGCGTGGCCTCCGCCGAACAGTTTGGGAAATAATTGCTGGAGTTTTGTATTAACCAGGTCAAAGGTTTCCTTAAATCGCGTCCGTGTTTCAACATCTATTTTTCGTATGGCCTGAACCAATGTAGTCAACGCCTTTTCCAGATCCTCATTCTGAGCATCCAGATAGTCTTTACGGTCAGCCTGGATTTTGAACTCATCGATAGCAGCCAAATTGATGGCTCCCAGCCTCTGAATGCGATTTTCGGCTCTTGAAAGACGCGCTGACCACTCAGCCTCACTGGCATCTACCGGCATCTCATCTAGCACAGAAGCCAACACAGTGTCTTCTGAACGCAACTGCTCTTCGATGCCACTTCTCTTAACGTCCAAAGTCTGAAATTCCAATCTAGCCGCTTCTAACGTTGATCTCACCGAATCCACTGCTGCCTCAAAAGTCAAACGTTGCTGTTCCATGGCACGTATCTCAAACTCTATCTCCTCGATAAGTTTTCGTCTTTCAGAAAGTTCTTCCTGGATTCCTGAACGCTGCTTCAACTTTACATCCAGTTCTTCCTGAAGCTGGCTGCGTGGACCCTCCATCTCGCCCAGAGTTTTCTTAAACTCTGTTCTGCGTAGTTCCAGAGAGGACAATTGCTCATTAAGCCTCTGCATGGCCTGCCTCAGCGAATCCATCTGCGCTGTCAGGTTCTGCCAATGCAACGCAAGCGAATGACTTGCTTCCCGATCCATCTGGGCCACCTTTCTGACGGTTTCAAGTTGCCTCAGGGCGGAAGCGCGCCGTTCAGAAATATCTGTCTCACGGATCTCGTTTGCCTCCATCTCATCCATGGCCGTCTGTAACAGGTTGCGCGCCTCAGATAATTGTTGCAGGTCCAGCCTTTCCTGTTCCTGACTGTCTTTGACTTCATCTTCAGCTCTGGTCAGATCGATTGCCAGCTTTTCCGTCTGGGCCTTTCTGGCAGTCAATCTGGCGCGTGTCTCTCCATAGGTCCGCTGTTGTTCTGCCAGCCCCATTTGCTGGGCTTCGCGATCGCGCTCGATCTGCTTCAACAGTTCCATGCCACCTGTCGCTTCTGCCTCAAGCGCCGATATTACCTGCTTTACATCCTGCAATTCAAAGTTTATTGCTGAGAGCTCTGTCTGCCGCTGCAAGACACCAGAGGTCATATCATGGTCACGGCTGAGTCGAAACCAGTTGTGACCCAGCCAGAGACCTGATCGGGTAATAACCGAACTACCTGCTGGTAGAGACCGACTCAGCTCGAATGCCGTTTCAAGGCTCTCAGCAAGATAAACCTTGTCCAGCCAATCATCGAGATCCGTTGAAACCTCTACTACAGAAGCTAACGTGCGAGCGCCGGGATTATCCTGCCTGGAGATCTCCTTTGAATCAGAAAGCAGCGTTACAGCACCCTTCTGTAAACTTTCTGAAACTCTGACCAGAGGTTCAATATCCTCGACAACAATGGCCTGAAGGTTTTCACCCAGCACGGTTTCAACAGCTGTTTCCCATCCATCGATGACTTTGAGAATCTCTGCCAATCTGGCTTTCTCTCCCAGACCCTGAGATTCCAGCCAGCTATGCTCCTCCCCGCTCTGGCCCAGAGCCGCCTCCTGCAGCGCCTCCAGAGAAGACAGCCGCCCCGTCAGGTTCTGCTGTTGATGTCGCTTTTCATTCAAAGCAATATCTATCTGCTCATTTTCAACTCTGCACTTATTAAGTGCCTGCAAAAGCTCAGAAATCGCTGCTTCAATTCTTTTCAGCTGATCTTCCTGCGTCGACAGCATTGCTTCCAGAGGCGCAACTTCCTGCTCAGTTGACTGGCCCGATATCCGCTCGATATCACTTGCCAGCACCTGTAATCGAACATTGGTTCTTTCTATCGAATCTTCCAGCAGAGCGATTCTCGATTGTTGTATTTCCCCCGCCTGACGCCATTCAGCCACTTCCCGATTGAAAGCTTCCCACTCCTGCTGACAATGGCTGACCTCAGATTCAGTGCTAGCTAGTTTATCCAGCGACTGTTGCTCAGATTCTGACAACTGCTTCTGCTGGGGCTGCAATTGTTCGAGCTGGCTGCTTAACAAAGCCAGCTGCTGTTCATCCTTCTGCAGGCTAGCCTGAACCTGGACGAGTTCTGCGTCGGTTTGGGTCGAATCACTGTTCAGTTGTTTTGCCCGTTCAGACTGATTCTGGATCATCTCTTCAAGCCGGGCGATATCAGTACCCTGATCATAGAAATTCCGCTGTACTTCGTCCATATCATCAGAGAACTGTTGCTGCAACTGACGTTTTTCCGCTAGATCCGCTTCACTGCTTCGCTGCTCGGCGATTCTCGCCTGACGTTCAGTTTCCAGCTCATCAATACCTGTTTTTTTCCTGTTTGCCTGGTCATCCAGTTCCTGCCAGCGCAAACCTTGTAACTGCGCTTTTACGGTCCTTTCTTCCTGCTTATATTCGGTATATTTCTCAGCAGCTTTGGCCTGTCGTTCCAGATGATGTAACTGCCGCTGCAGCTCCTCACGCAGATCGTGCAATCGATCCAGGTTATCTCTTGTGTGACTGATTCGCCTCTCTGTTTCTTTACGCCGCTCTTTATATTTTGATATGCCCGCTGCTTCCTCAATATAGACTCTCAGATCTTCTGGTTTAGCCTCTATT
>JAPKEK010000121.1 GCA_028822125.1 Pseudomonadales bacterium
ACCAGATAGTGTCCTGGGTCCTGCCGCCAAGCACCTTGTTCAACATCCCAATGAGCAAAGGACTCCGCATCCAGCAACAGGGATATTCTACGTTTTTCTCCAACCAGCAAGGTGATTTTATCAAAACAGGCCAGCGCCAGCTTTGGTTTCGCCACCGGGCTGTGCAGTGCCTGCAGATAGACCTGCACTGCTTCCTTGCCCAAACATTCACCGTTATTACACAGATCAAACTCAATGGCGACCGAACCATCAGCCTTACAATCAGCTATACCTAGCTCACTATATTCAAACGAGGTGTAAGAGAGGCCATGGCCAAAAGCAAACAAAGGCTGAATATCACGACTGCTATACCAGCGATAGCCTACAAATAGCCCTTCACCATAATGGACTTTACCAAACTCACCCGGGTAGCTGGTATAGGCCGGCGTATCCTGCAGTGCGACGGGGAAGGTAATAGGTAATTTACCCGATGGGTTCGCTCTACCCAGCAGGATATCCACCAGAGCATTACCAAATTCCTGGCCGGCAAACCAGGTCTGAATCACAGCTGGCGCTTCGGCCAACCAGGGCATACTAATGGGCGAACCGCTATTATTGACCACCACGGTATTCGCATTGACCTCAAGTACTCTGCGGATAAGCTCGTCCTGATCCCCTGGAAGCGCCAATGTAGCCCGATCATTGCCTTCGGTTTCCCAGTCATCATTGGTTCCCACCATTAATAAAACAGCATCAGCGGTTGCAGCGAGATCCACCGCATCTTTAATTCCATCGGCAGGTTGAGGGCCCAGAATACCATAACGAATCGATTTGAAATTCTTATCCGGCTGAGCCTCAAATTCAATTTTCAGATGCACTGACTGTCCCGCAATGAGGTTCAACCGGGCTTGCTTTTCTACCGAGCCCTGGCTGAAAAAAGCTTCCCCTGGCATCACATGCTGCCAATTGTCTATCAATAGCTTGCCATCTGCGTATAGTCTGGCCTTGCCCGTGGATAACAATCCCAGGGTATGAATCCCGGCTGTTTCACATAAAAGCCAACCCTCAAGAATAATCGCTCTGGCCTTGTCAGTGGCATGAATCGTTGACGCACTGATGGCTCTTTCCAGAATCAATTCCTGACATTCGATATCAGCATAAAAACGAGCTAATAGCCCGCTTACAGATTCTGACCCTTGGGCTACCGGAGATAGCCATCGTCGTGGTGGTTCTGGAATGAACTTATGGGTCAGACATCCGGGCACTGAGACCAGCTCTGTTTCCGGCAGTTTCTCAGCCAGGGCATCCAGAGGGGTTGAAACGTAATGCGGACGCACCGCCGAAGATCCGCCGCCCATAATTCTAAAGCTGTGGGTATTGGGCCCAATCAAAGCCAGCTTGCTTAATCGTTCGGGCTTCAGCGGCAAGAGCCCCGTGTTCTTTAATAGAACCATACCTTCCACAGCGGCCTGATAGGCCGTATCCCTATGCTGTGGCTCATTTATGGCCTCTTCGACTTTCTCGTCAGGCTGATCAAATCGACCACTCCAATCAAGCACTTTAAGCAGGCGACTTACCTTGTCATCAATCACTTCTTCACTGACCTCACCCCGCTTTAAGCTCTCCAGCAATGCCTGTCCCCAGGCTACAGCTGGGCCCGGCATCTCTAGATCCAGCCCGCCTTTGGCATTTTCTACAGTTTCTTTTGCTGCAAACCAATCTGAGATCACCAGGCCTTCAAATCCCCATTCCTTTTTGAGTATCTGGTTAATCAAATAGTCATGTGAACAGGCATAAACACCATTGATGCGATTGTAGGATGCCATCAGAGTCCAGGGCTGGCTCTTCCTTATCGCTATTTCAAAAGGCCTGAGATAAATTTCTCTAAGCGTCCGTTCATCAACTTCCACAGAAATGGTATGCCGCTCGAATTCTGAATCATTACAAACGAAGTGCTTTAAGCAGGCGCCAACCCTTTTCTCCTGCAGTCCCGTGGTGAAAGCTGATGCCAGCATTCCTGACAGATAGGGGTCCTCGGAGTAGCATTCAAAATTACGTCCTGCCAACGGCGTCCTGTGAATATTAATGGTGGGGCCTAACACAACCTGGACGTCCTTGCTTCTGGCCTCGTCAGCAATATCAGCGCCGACCTGTTCGATCAATCCTGTATTCCAGGTGGATGCCAGACAAATACCCACAGGGAAGGAGGCAGCAGGTTTACCACCGTCACCACGCACACCATTGGGACCATCGCTGACTTTCAGAATCGGTATGCCGGCAGCTTCGATTGGAAAAGTCCTCCACAGACTTTCCCCGGAAATCAGCTTTACTTTTTCTTTGAGATTCAGCAGCTGTAATTTTGCTTGCGTAGACTCCATCACGATTCCTTTTTTGTGTACTGCATCATTCGACCCCATTACCACACAGAACTCGACCCGCTGCGAGCCGGTCATTAGCAGATCAGGGGCCGATGCCGTTAGGCTAATTACTACTGTCCGAGAAGTCTACCCAGGCCCAATGCAGAAATAACTGGTTACAGATGCCAGTGGGCCCTGATCGCCGAGCTCGCTTACCAGCCGCCAACGATCAAAATGTTTTTCTTTTCTAAATTATCTTCGAGTTCCCATAGGCGATGTACTCTCCGCTGGTATAGAGTAAACCCAGCGGAAAGCAAAACTGTTCCGTTTTTAGTCCTGATGTCTTCCGCCAACTGCATCTCTGGACGAAGCTGGAACAAAGTGACCAACGATGCTAGCGGGCCTTTCTCACGCCCCCCTGGATCATGCCTGACCGCATGGGTCTGTTTGATATTCAGGTTGTCCCCCAGGTGATCTAAATCCGTTACAACCTGCTGGTAATCCGACTGCGCAGTCGGTACATTCTCTTCGGCCAGCGCTAACAACAATTTCTTGATAACCAATGCCGGACTGAACGGTTTGGTCAGGAAGCCATTAACATCTAAGGCCATAGGCGCAGCCAAGGTTTCGGCATCCATAAGTGCAGTCACAACGATTGTGGCCATGCTTGGCATTGCCTTTGTCTGACCGGTACGTACCGCTTTTAATAACGCAAGGACGTTCATATTTGGCATCATTACATCGGTAATCAAAGGATCGATTACAACTTCTTTGAGTATTTTCACGGCTACAACGCCATCTTCAGCTTTGTGCAGTAGCTCAAAGCCAAGTAGTTTTAAGGTCTGCTCTAACATCCTGATGATAAAAGCATCATCATCCACTAAAAGAATGTTGCGCTTTTCAAAGGAATCCAACAATTCACGACTAAACGCCATGAATACCACCCTTAACTTTTCTTAAACCAAACCAGGTCTTAAACCAAATCAGGTCTTAAATTAAACCGGGAGACGTGAACAGTTCCGGTATGAGGCCCCGCAATGGTGGCCAGACTTGCCTGTCAGGAAGTGCATCCAGTCATTCAAATTCGCAATAACAACTACTACTCCAGACAAACATTTCAAGCCGCAACCTACTGCCAGTGCGGGCACATCAACCCCAGGGGATCGCCTGTGGCCTTCAAAAGTTCTCGCAGTGTGGTGTTGAAACAGCAATTTCCTTTACAATCCCCACAATTGACTTCTGGGGAATAGCATGAAAATTGGAATGAATGGTACAGGATTAGTACAGCAAACATCAATCGAGGTCATTCAAAAGGATGTCGATCAAGCTCAGCGAGAAGGCTTCGCCAGTTACTGGCTGGCCGAACACCCCACTGGCGGTTTCGATGCCCTTACCGTTCTGGCAGTCGTTTCGCAATCGGTTAAAAATATAGAACTCGGTACCGCCATAATACCCACTTTTCCTCGACATCCGATGGTACTAGCGAGCCAGGCACTCACTACCCAATCTGCCACAGGTGACCGGCTCACGCTGGGTATCGGCTTGTCCCACGAGGTCATGATGGCTCAGCTGGGCATCGGTTTTGAAAAGCCCATTCGCCATCTAAGAGAATACCTGTCAATTCTAATGCCCCTGCTAGAGACAGGCAAAGCATCCTTTAAGGGCGAGACACTGCAGTGCGATGCACAGCTATTTCAAGGCCGTGACAAAAGACCCGGTGTTGTGGTCGCAGCCCTGGGACCTCAAGCTTTGCGGGTTGCCGGGACAAGGACCGATGGTACTACCCTTGCCTGGGTGGGCGTTAAGACAATCAAGAATCATATCGTCCCGACCATAAACGACGCGGCGAGCAAGGCAGGAAGAAGCAAGCCAAGAATTATCGCGACCCTGCCAATCTGTGTAAGCGCTCAACCGAACCAGCTGAAATCTCGCATATCAAGTACACTCGCCATGTATGCTCAACTGCCATCCTATAAAGCCATGTTTGAACTCGAAGGTATCGATCAGCCAGGCGATCTTGCCCTTGTAGGCTCTAAATCCGAGCTCCAGGATCAACTCGGCCGCCTTGAAGAAGCAGGCGTCACAGACTTTGCCGCCTCCATATTTGCCACTTCCAAAGATGAACACCTCAATACAAGAGAACTTCTCTGCGCCCATATTAACCAAACCAAATAACTCGAACGGTGCTTGGATTGGCGGGCCATCAAACCCGGCTTACTTAATGGTTGCCGACGATTTACTAAGCACTTACCCATATGGGCGGGTGCTCATCTCTGAATTAGCGAATTACAGGCACATCGTTCCTAATGGACACTGAACCGAGCAGGTTCTGGGGGATTGTCAGAATCAATTTTTGCTGATCTTTTTAAAACCTATCAAGGTGTGGACATGCCACCTCAACTACGTTCAGATGAACACCAACAACCCGCAGATAGGACCCTTCGAACGCTGACTTCAACCTAACCTACGGCTTCAACCTCATCCGAAAAAAGTCCAGTATTTCATCTAAAGCCTGCCGAGTCGGCTGTCCTGCCTCATCAATCAGATGCAGTGTTACAACACTATGAGGTTTCATACCCACTCCCGTCCTAGCCGAGTCGTCTGGAAGCTCTGTGGCGCAAAAGCGATGCCCCAGTGCCGCCTGATAAGCAGCAAATCGTTCTGCTTTACACAGAGAATCACCGGAAAACCGATATGCCAGAACTGTCAGGTCCTCATCATCAAGCCTTTGTTTAACGCTGGCCAATTCCCCGGTAGAAATATTGAGCCCTGCCGCTTTTCCTAATGGCAGAGACGGTTGCGACAAAACCGGTGCAAGCACGCAGGGTTCGAGCATCAGATTGATCGCAAAATTACCGGTGAAACACATGCCAATTGCGCCTACTCCTTTTTCACCACAGGTCGAATATCCGTACCTTGCCAATGCCCTTAGCCAGTCCACAACTGGACTGGACCGGTTTGAAGAAAAGACTCGGAACTCGCGGCTGATGCAGGCCCTGGCGATGCTTCTCGCGGTATAACCAGGAGCCGGAGCCCGGCCCGGTTCACCAAACAAACTCGGCATCAGCACGGTGAATCCTGCGTCTCGAACCCGCCTTGCGAAAAAAGCCACCCTTTCATAAATACCTGGCATTTCTGACATGACGATGACCGCCGGACCTTCCCCGGCTATATAGACCGGTTTACTTTTACCCAGGAAACTTAACTGCTGACAATCGAAGTCATTCAGAGTGTCCTCTTCAATTTTATTAATTTTCGGTGCCATGGGAATTCCTCGATACTTGTCACATCAGCCGTGTCTGCTACACAGTCCATCAAATCGCTGTCTGGATTCAGGTTTGAAGCCTCTACTCCTGCCAATACTCTGCCACCCATGGGCAAGGTCGCTGAAAGCAACAGAAATGCCCTCTGATACTGCCGTGAACACGTTTTTCTTTATCAAATAAATTCGCCAGATGCTCCCGAGCAGTGACTGGCTCGGCACCGGTCCAGCAACCGCGCACCGCATCTTCGGGATTGGGCTCACCTGGAAAGGCAATAATTCGTGCTCCTCGAGGTATCTTTGCAGCTTGAAAATATCGCCTTATATAACCGGGCAGACAATGAACTCGGTAATGCCTGACCCAGGGAGACGGCCAGAACTTTACGCCACTGCGCACCGCCTGAGTGACATAATGCTGTTCAAACTGATACTGTTCGGCTATCGCCTGAGGTGCCTGCTGAAAATCTTCCAACAGATAAGGCTGGGCGCCAATCTTGAATCTGAATAAAGTAGTCTGGCCAAGTTTTTGAAAAGGTTTTAGCCAGTTCCTTGCTAAAACAACATCATCTTCGTCACCATACTCAAAGAAAGCATCCAGGTTTCCAACAATTACAGAATCCAGGTCCACAAACAACGCAGTACCGGTAATACCACCGAGTTCAGGACCCCAGATAGCCGTTTTACGCCACATCCCAGGAACGTTCCTAGGGTGGTCGACACCCAAGTCCGGTAAGTCATGGCAAGTAACCTCAGATCTGATGCCTTTCCTATCATCAGTAAAACAGTGCAGATCAAACGGCGAGGAAATCCGCCGAGATATCATGCCATAAAGACGGTTAACGTACCTCGGCGGGTATTTTGTTCCCCACTTAAAGCAAATAATGTTTCTCTTGATCAAATCCCTGTGCCCCATCAGTCTTCTAAGACGACCAGCCTGGTCGCCGTAGAAAACTTGTGCATCTCTCGTGAGTAGCTCGTGAGTAGCTCGTGAGTCACTAGTACATCATCACAGACATAACTTATCAAATTACTGGAGAGGCAGGTTATGCTCGTCATCGTGACTCCCGGCTATTCCGATTTTAGATTCACAGCACATTGGTCGTCTCAGAAAGACATCTTAAACTACCACCCTTTGCTTGGCTGTTGGTT
>JAPKEK010000122.1 GCA_028822125.1 Pseudomonadales bacterium
GATGGTTGAGGAGTCCGAACGGAAATACTGTGGTATTGACGGTATGCGAACAGACCCTCTATGACATTTGTATGTGTTCATCCACAAATCCGATCAATGACGATCCGTTAGCTTGTCAGTACCTTTTTTTGTGAAACCCATCGTGCTTTCGTAAAATCAAGTTTTCTAAAAGTCAGATTTCAAGTTCTTGTCAACGATTGATTCAACAGCTCTGCATTGGTGGAGTATTTCTTAAGTAACTCAACAAGTTTCCCAGCGCCATCCACAGGTTTAAGATGGGACAGTGCCCTGCGTAAAATTCTTACATTTTCGATTTCTTTCGAATTTATAAGTAGCTCCTCACGCCGGGTACTGCTTTTTGCAATATCCAGTGCAGGGAAAATCCGTTGATTCGCCACGTCACGTGATAAAACAATTTCCATATTACCGGTGCCCTTGAACTCTTCAAAAATTACCTGGTCCATCCGGCTTCCGGTATCAACGAGTATGGTCGCGAGAATGGTCAGCGACCCACCATTCTCAACATTTCTAGCCGCGCCAAACATTTTTCGAGGTATTTCCAAAGCTCGTGCATCAACGCCGCCCGACATGGTACGGCGGCTGCCTTTTAGCTCTGCGTTATGTACTCGGGAGAGCCTGGTAAGAGAGTCAATGACAATCATGACATCATGACCTTCGCCAACTTCCTGACGGGCGACATCAAGAAGATCATTGGCCACACGGACATGGTGGCTATAGCTTTCATCCGAGGATGACGCATGCACCTGTGCCGGTACGCTGCGCTTAAAATCAGTCACTTCCTCCGGTCGCTCATCAATGAGTAACGCATACAGTTTTATCTCAGGATAGGCTTCCCCCACCGCCTGGCAGATGTGTTTTAAAATGGTCGTTTTCCCACAGCCTGGCGGAGCAACAATCAAGCCTCGCTGCCCCATCCCGATTGGGGTGATCAAGTCTATTGCTCGCGTGGTGAGTTGATTAGAGCCTAATTCCAGGCGAATGCACTGAGAAGGATTAATGGCGATGCCATCCATAAAACGCTTCTGTGGGTCAACAGGCGTCGTATCCTTGACCACTTTATCTACTCGTTCGGGAACTATGTTTCTTTTCGTTTTCAAAGATAGTGTTTTTTTGGTCATGATTTCAGGTGATCGCTCTAGCGAGTGAAGTGTTTCGACGCGCTTACTGTAGCTAAAGTCTTTTCGTTTAGCTTGTTATTGTTTTTGATTTGTTCTGCTATTTGGGGGCACAGTGCTCTTCGAGGGCGGTGCTCTTCGAACGCAGTGGCGTATAATTTTCCGATGGAAGAATGGTAATGCAGACGATGTGCAACATGTAGATTACCACAAATGGGAATCACAACGATGACTGAGAAATACATAGAGTTAGAACATCTAGGCGTCCTTTTACAGGAGGATTTTCTGGATGACCTAGGAATAAAACCTGGCACCTTAGCTGGTTCCATTGGTGTGGATCGTACAGCCATCAAGAACATCATAGGTGGCAAACGTGCTACTACCGCAGACATGTCATTGCGACTTGGTCTGTTTTTCAATATGAGTACAGGCTTTTGATTCAACCTACAAAAAGACTACGAGCTACGAATCGCACAACGTGAAAATCTAGCCAAATTTGAAAAAGTCGTTCAGCCCTTTAAGGCTGCCAGATTGTAAACAACAGCTAGAAAGAAACGAGTGGGTGTAAATCTCGACAATCTAGCGAGTCATCATTCACACACCTTCTACCCTCTTCAGCATCCGTGGTTCTTACCGTTTCTCCAAGGTAGGCCAGTCAGATTGAAAACCCCCGGATGGTGACATTGATCCGAGGAGTGTCTTTAAATGTTCTGGGCAGGGTTTTGCTGATTATCGGGGAATTATCACGCCAGAGGCAGTAATAATGGTGGGTTTATTGTTGATCTTGCATTTACCTTTTTGTGAAACAAGTTAGAATGGGGACGTTAAGTCTTTACCAGAGAGCTATCCAAATGGAAGTGTTAGAAACAATACAGAACCAGGTACGGGAAAACCCTATTCTTATCTATATGAAAGGATCTCCCGATCAACCTCAATGCGGATTCTCCTCGCAGGCAAGCCAGATGCTAATTTCCTGCGGAAAAAGGTTTGCTTATATTGATATCCTGACAAACCCAGAAATCCGCGCCAATTTGCCTGCCTTCTCGGAGTGGCCGACCTTTCCCCAGTTATTCGTCAGTGGAGAGTTAGTCGGTGGCTGCGATATTATCACTGAAATGTATGACAGTGGTGAACTGCAGCCCTTATTGGAAGAAGCAGCTGGAGAGTCGGAAAGCTGACCTTGAGGCGTGATTAACTGAATTGCTGCCAGCGATTGACGACATCGCAGAAGATTTCCGCTGTTTTTTCGCAGTCGTAAATTGCCGAATGTGCTTCGCTGGCACTAAAAGCTATGCCAGCGGATTTGCAGGCCCGTGCCAGCACTGTTTGACCGTAGGCCAGACCGCATAAAGTTGCTGTATCAAATGAAGAAAATGGATGGAACGGATTTCGCTTAATTCGGCAGCGTTCCGCCGCCTTGTTCAGAAAGGCTTGATCAAAAGCGGCATTATGGGCAACGATAATAGCTCTTTGACAACCAGTTCTCTTAACTTCGCCGCGAATGCCACTGAATACGTCCGTGAGAGCTTGTTTTTCGTCCACCGCCATCCTCAGAGGGTTGTAGGGGTCAATGCCGGTAAACTCAAGTGATGACGGCTCAATATTTGCCCCTTCGAAGGGGCTGACATTGTGAAAGAACTGCTCTCCTGGCCGTAGCAGACCCTTATCGTCCATGCGGATAAGCACAGCAGCTATTTCAAGGACGGCATCGGTGTCACTGTTAAATCCCCCGGTTTCTAAATCGATAACGACAGGGAGGAAGCCCCTAAAACGACCAGCAATAGGTTCTTTTTGATCGCTCAAGTTGACTCCCTCAGGTCGTTAACCACCTGCCAGTGGATGTTTTCTCCTGCTCTGACTGGAACCAGGTCAGTTTCTCCAAAACGTATGCGGGCAGGGCAGGTCCATTCTGTTTCAACCAGTTTTATCGTCTTGGTATTGCGCGACAGCCCATAGAAATCGGCGCCATGGCAGCTGGCAAAGTTTTCCAGGGCTTGCAGCGCATTATTGCTGGCAAAAACTTCAGCATAAAGCTCGATAGCTGCATGGCCGGTATAGCAGCCAGCCGCACAGCCGCAAGCATTTTCTTTTGCAGAGGCAGGGTGAGGAGCAGAATCCGTGCCCAGGAAAAAAGAAGGGTCACCCGAGATGGCTGCTTGGATAAGGGCTAGTTGATGCTGGTTCCGTTTCAGTACGGGCAGGCAATAGAGAGCCGGTTTGATACTACCCGTGAGCATGTCGTTGCGGTTGTAGAGTAGATGGTGGGCAGTGATGGTAGCGCCAATATGTGAGTCAGTCGCCTGGACAAATTCGACAGCTTCAGCTGTAGTGATATGTTCAAAGATAATCTTCAGAGAAGGGAAATGTCGAATAATGGGTTCAAGGTATTGTTCAATAAAGATTTTTTCTCGATCAAAAATATCAACCTTACTGTCGGTAACCTCGCCATGGATAGCGAGTCGTAGGCCGGTCTTCTGCATTTCTTCGAATATTGGATAGAGATCTTCAATGGTGTTTACCCCGGCATCTGAATGAGTCGTAGCGCCAGCAGGGTAGAGTTTACAGGCGTGGATAATGTTGCTTTTGGCGGCCTCTGTAATGGTCTTTTTGCTGGTTTGGTCCGTGAGGTAAAGGGTCATAAGAGGATTGAAGGACCGGTTACTGGGGACTTCATTGAGTATTCTATCTCGGTAGTTTGCCGCGTCTGCACTGGTTAATACCGGAGGCACAAGGTTGGGCATAATTATAGCTCTGGCAAAATAGCGGCTTATGTCCTGCGTTGTCTCGGCAAGGTAGGCACCGTCCCTGAGGTGTACGTGCCAGTCATCAGGTTGAAGGATGGTCAATGTTCGCATTTCGGTATTGTAGCACTCCCGTAGGGAGGCTGGCTTGATTACTGGCAAAGGTTTACCATACGCAGCTTGTCAACAAACGTCCAAAGGGTGCTATGGATCAGATCGATAAAGTCGTTCTTGCTTATTCTGGGGGACTGGATACTTCAGTAATTCTGCGTTGGTTGCAGGAAACCTATGGCTGCGAAGTCGTCACTTATACTGCAGACCTTGGTCAGGGTGAGGAACTCGAACCGGCCAGGGCAAAAGCCAGCAGTATGGGTATCAAAGAAATCTATATTGATGATGTCAGGGAGGAATTTGTACAGGACTTCGTATTTCCTATGTTCCGATGCAATACCCTTTACGAGGGGGAGTATCTGCTGGGTACCAGCATTGCACGCCCGCTGATAGCAAAGAGGCTGGTGCAGATTGCTGAGCAGACCAATGCTCAGGCCATTGCTCACGGCGCCACGGGTAAAGGTAATGACCAGGTACGTTTTGAACTGGGCGCCTATGCTCTGAACCCGGATTTAAAGGTTATTGCTCCGTGGCGGGAGTGGGATCTGAATTCGCGGGCAGCGTTGATGGCCTTTTGCGAGCGTTACCAGATCAAGGTCGATAATAGGCATGAAGGGGGGGAATCGCCCTATTCCATGGATGCCAATTTGTTACATATCTCATATGAAGGAGGCATACTGGAAGACCCTGGCGTAGAACCTGATGAGGCTATGTGGCTGTGGTCGGTTTCTCCTGATCAAGCGCCGGATGAGCCTACTTATCTTGAAATAGGTTATAGCCGGGGCGATCCCGTGTCATTGGATGGCAAGTTGCTGTCACCAGCATCTCTACTTGCTGAACTAAATAAGCGAGGCGGGGAGAACGGTATTGGGCGTACCGATATTGTGGAGAACCGCTACGTTGGTATGAAGGCCAGAGGTTGTTACGAGACGCCGGGCGGCGCCATTTTGCTGAAATCCCACCGCGCTATGGAGTCGATTACCCTCGACCGGGAAATGACCCACCTGAAAGATGATCTGATGCCTAGATACGCAAGTCTTATCTATAATGGTTACTGGTGGAGTCCTGAACGAATAGCCCTGCAGGCGCTGATTGACAACTCTCAACAGGTTGTTAATGGCAGAGTCAGGCTCAAATTGTATAAAGGCAATATTATTGTGGTCGGCAGGGACTCAGATCACGATAGCCTTTATGATGCCAATGTGGTTACTTTTGAAGACGATGCCGGGGCTTATGATCAGAAAGATGCTGCCGGTTTCATTAAGCTAAATGCCCTTCGTCTGCAGATGGCCAGTAAAAAAGGTCGTAAGTTGATTTAATCCTGAATGTCCTGCCGCCATTATCAGGCTTACCTGCTTTGCTCTAGTAGTTGACGTTCCTTACCTCGGTATTCACATTCATCAAAAACCACGCAGGCACCGCACCTAGGGTTTCTTGCCGTACAGATGTAGCGGCCGTGTAGAATCAGCCAGTGATGGGCATCGGTTATAAATTCATCATGAATTACCTTGAGCAATTTCCGTTCTACCTGTAATACATTTTTTCCCGGGGCGAAGCGAGTCCGATTGGAAATCCTGAAAATATGGGTGTCCACTGCCATAGTGGGTTCACCGAAGGCGGTATTGAGGACAACATTGGCGGTTTTCCGGCCTACCCCCGGCAGGCCTTGCAGTGCTTCCCTTGTTCTGGGTACCTCGCCACTGTGCACGTCAAGCAAACGTTGACAGGTCTCAATAATATTCTTTGCCTTGCTGTTAAACAGACCTATGGTCTTAATATAGGGGATTAAACCATCGACCCCAAGCTTGCCAATATCGCCTGGTGTATTTGCAATTGCGAAGAGTTTTGCAGTTGCTTTGTTGACACTGACATCGGTTGCCTGAGCCGACAGAATGACCGCGATCAGAAGCTCGAAAGTTGACTGATACCTGAGCTCTGTGGTTGGGTTGGGGTTTTCACTGCGTAATTTGCTGAGAAACTGGTAGCGTTTTGCGGCGTTCATGTCGTAATTCCAGATAATTTTTAAAGGCGATAATGCAGCCGAATAGTAGAAATGCGCCTGGCGGCAAGGCAGCTAGAAGCACTGGGAAGTCATGGATATGCAGGGTCAGGGTATTGGCTTGATCGCCGAGAATCATTTCCATGTGGGCAAAAAGCGTGCCCTGGCCGATGATCTCCCGAAGGCCGCCCAGTACCACTAGAACAAGCAGAAATCCGAGTCCCATCATGATACCGTCCAGCAGTGCATATTTAACGGGGCTGCGGGAGGCCAGCAGTTCGGCCCGCCCCAATATAGTACAGTTGGTTACGATTAAAGCGACAAATAAGCCGATACGCTGGTGTAATTCGTAGAAATAAGCCTGCAGACACAGATCAGCCAGGGTAACCGATGAGGCTATGATGAGTATCTGGATTGGCAGCCTGACTTCCTCATGCAGATGGGTTCGAATCAGGCTGATTAAAAAGTTGGAGCTCAGCAGTACCAGTAGGGTGATGATACCCAGACCGAAGGCAGTGACCAGATGACTGCTTACCGCCAGCAGCGGGCACAGACCCAGCAGTTGAACCAGCGCAGGGTTGTTTCTCCAGATGCCATCCAAGGCGATTTCCTGATAGCTAGTCATGGGCGGTCTCCACCACGGCAGGACTGCCTGCCAGAGACTGTGGCGCGTTTGTCAGTGTTTCACCTATCGCTCTGGTGAGTGCTCGGGTTGTGATGGTTGCGCCACTGACGTGATCGAAGCTGCC